>JAGAHK010000027.1 GCA_017627115.1 Bacillota bacterium
ATCGCACTATCGAGCATGATATTCTTGAACGTATAAGATTTGAGGAAGCAAAGGTCAAGCACGCGCAGCAGCTTAAACAGGCAAAGGCTGTTATCGAAAACCGTTTGAAAAAGCTTCACGGTTATGTAAGCCCCAAAATGCTCGAGGAAGAATTAAGCAAATACTGGGTGCTTGTAAACGAAAACGGCAAATTAAAGTATCGTCTTAAATCCAAAATGCCAAAGGTAAATGTTTATATAGACCCGTCGGGCTATGTATTTGAGGCCGTCGAGGACAACAGAGTCGGCGGCATAACTGCAACTATTTATCAGGCAGATGACAAGGGCGATTTTAATGCACCGTGGGCAGACCCCAACGAGGATGCTCCGCAGGATAATCCCCAGACAACGGCTTTTGGCGAGGGTGACCTCGGCGGACGCTACGGATGGATGGTGCCAAGCGGCGATTGGAAGGTAAAATTTACCGATGAAAACAAGAAGTATAAGGATGCGGAGACCGTTATCATTCAGGTACCGCCCGAACATACAAATGTTAATATCGGTCTTATGTCCGAGGAAACGCCTACCGTCAAGATGGAAACAAAGAACGGAAAAATTGTTTTGACCTTCAGCAAGTATATGCGCCTTGATACCCTTGTAAGGGCGGGTGCATCACAAAAAATAACGCTTGATGCGCAGGGAGCGCAGACAAGCAGTCAAGACACATCCACAAGCTACGATGATGAAAGCTTTGGGTATGATAAGCTTGCAATTGCGTTCTATACCTCAACAGGCAAGCAGATAAAGGGTACCGTAAGCTTCCCCGACAAGGCAAGAAATACGGGCTATACCCCCGATTCGCCTTACCAGACCGATTGGATCTACTGCGATTACTTTGCAAAAACCGCGGTATTTACACCGACAGACGGTTCAAGCGTAAGCGGCGCAACAATGAAGATAGATGAGGGCATACAGAGCTATTCGGGTATTGCACTTCCTGTCGACAGCGAGGTTATAAATGCCGGCGAGCTTACCGTAACAAAGACAGCAACCGGAAGCAGCACAGCAACCTATACCGCTGCACTTAATACCGATGAAAAATGCGTTATCATCGCAGCATCCTATAACAGCGACGGTACGATATACGCGGTTAAAACGGCGTATACATCAAACGGCAGCACGGATATTACCGTTGATGTACCGTACAGCGGCGCAAGGGTAGTTGTAAGAGCGTGGGATTCGTTAAGTAATATGAAAGCACTCTCCAATCCTGTTACGACAACAGGCTGATTTATAACTTTCAACATTATCTTTGTTGAATATGAAAAAACGGTGTATTGCAAGGCAGCAGCCCTGCAATACACCGTTTTAAAATTCCCTGCAAACATTTGTTGTATAGGGAATTTTTGTTGTATTTAATTATTCGTCTTTAAGTCCCGATTTTTCTTCAAATTCTTCTACGGTCATATTTGCCTTTTTAGCGGCTTGCGGTAAAGTCAAAAGTTTTTCCTTGACAAGTTCGACAAGTTGGCTGAAATTAGCCGCTTTTACCTTACTGTCAACATACAAATTAAGTTCGCTTGTAACATCCGAGAAAGCTAACATAATTCCCGACACCTCCTTCTCACGAGATTTCATATAGTCTGCCAACACATTTTCATCTTCACAAATTCTTATAGTTTCATATACTGCTTTTGCGTTCCTGCCGTACAGTTTGACCTGTTCATTGTAAATTTTGGTAAATCGTACATATTGCTGAATAATATCGCCGTCTTTACCGTCTGGCACGACTTTAACCTTAAAATCAAGCACGGAGTTATCGCCGCCTAAGTACGAGTCAGGCAGGGATATGTACGGCGGTACATTTTTCTTGTCTGTACCCGTGTATAAAACATAGAGATCGGGCTTCGGCATTTTGACCTTTGGTGTATCGTAGAGTGATTGCTCCGTATCCTTGAAATAATCGTAATATGTTTCGGCAAGGTACACTAACCATAACATCGTTTAGCGATGTGTTACTGTGTTGATAAATATCGTAGGCAATCTTTACTGCCTCCGCCTGTTCGGACGGAACAAGTACAGAGCCGGTCTTCCCGTTTATCGTTCTTCTTTCGGGAACAAATCCGTAATAGACTTTACCGCCGGGATAAAATCCGGTCTCTCCGGTTTTTGTGTTGTAAGCATCCGCAACTCTTGCCGCAATTGTTTCGCGTTCAAATTCTGCAAAGTTAAGAAGATTATTTCTCATCATTCTTCCTTCTTTGGTTGCGGTATTGAATGGCTCGGTGAGTGAGTAAACACTTATACCCAAGTTGTCAAGTTCGTTTGTAATGTTAAGATACTCTCGCATATTTCTGCTGAAGCGGTCATACTTTTTCACGACAATGCGGTCGATCCATCCATCTTTTGCATCGGACATCATCTGCATAAATGCAGGACGATGGATTGCATCTTTACCGCTTTTGCCATCGTCGCAGTAGATGCGATAGTTTTCATCCCTCGTTTCTATGCGAGAAAAATTTAAAAATTGTATTGCGAGTTATTAATCACACACTAAAACGGTAAGTTGGTTCTCCCAAGAAAAGATAGATCATCAGATACTGATTTCACATTAAAGAACAAATTCTTATGATAAAATGGTGTTGCATTCTGTTTTTCATAAAATAAGCATGCAGCTCCAATGATATCATTATCTTTGATATATTTCCGATATTCTAAAAGACAATCTTCCCCATTAAAGTCTTCTGCAACATATCTGCCAAGAATATTATGCGGTTCTCCTTCACACACTAATATATGTTCAAATGGACAGATATGAGCATAAATCTTATCAGATTTCTTCGCAAGCAAAAAGTATAACTCATCAGGCATAGAAGCAAAATCATTTTCTAGCAATACCCGACCATTTCAGCAAGGAATTGATAGAATTTTTCAAAAATACGGCATTTGCTTATTACGATAAGGGTTTGAAACCGATTTGTTTTTGATTTTGTAACTTATAAACCGTGGTTTAATATTTTTAATTCTTTTTCGGCCAAAACGGCAAAGAATTTTGCCGCAGGCAACAAGGCCGACGGGTCGGCGGTAAACGACGGGTGGTGGTTATCAAAACCGCCGCCTGTCCCTATTCTGAATAAAGCGCCGGGCGCAATTTTTAAATATCTGCTGAAATCCTCGGCGATCATTGATGGAGGATTGATTTGAACATTAAGTCCCAGCTCTCGGGCAACGACTGCGGCGCGTTCGCAGACAGCAATATCGTTGATAACGGGAGCGGGGCCTTTTTCGTATTCAAATATCGCCTCGCAGCCGTAAGCTTTTGCGGTCGCAGATGCCAATTGTTCCATACTTTGGCAAATACCGCTGCGTACATCCTCGTCCATAGCGCGGACTGTACCCTCAAGAAAAGCGGTTTCGGGTACGACATTCCAGGTGTTTCCCGCATTTACCCTGGTAATGGAGACTACGGCACTTTCAAAAGGGTCGATGCGTCGGCTGACGATGGTTTGAAAAGCGGAAATTACGGCCGCCAAAGCAGGAATAGGGTCGTTTCCTTTGTCGGGATTTGCGGCGTGGCAGCCTTTTCCTTTGACAGTTACACAAAAACGGTCCGCAGCAGCCATAACCGCGCCCGAACGTATTCCAAGAGTACCTGCAGGAAACCATGGATAAGTGTGTCCTGCCAAAAACAGCTTGACATCGTCCAAAAGGCCTGTTTCTGCAAGCAGATCCGCACCTTTATTGATCTCCTCGGCGGGCTGAAAAATCACTTTGACCGTGCCGTCAAGCAAGCTTTCGCGTTCCTTAAGCAGCAATGCCGCGCCAAGCATACACGCCGTATGAAAGTCGTGCCCGCAGGCGTGCATGACCCCGGGGGTTTCGGAAGAATAGGGTATATCAGTCTGTTCCTGTATCGGCAGGGCATCAATATCCGCCCTTAAAGCGACAACAGGTGTGTTACCGTTTCCGATAACGGC
>JAGAHK010000231.1 GCA_017627115.1 Bacillota bacterium
ATACTTTTTTAAATTAGGAAAACGTTTTGAACGGAGGTTTTTATTATGATAAAAGTTGGTATTATCGGTGCAACGGGTTATGCGGGCAGTGAGCTTGTGAGATTGATAACATCTCATCCGCAGGCAGAGATACACACCCTTACATCACAGTCTTACAGCGGACAGCCATACGGCGAGGTTTACGAAAACTACCGTCATACAGACTATATGTGTGAGGAAGAAAATATCGAAAAAATGGCAGAAGAATGTGATGTTATCTTCCTTGCGCTTCCTCACGGTGTTGCAAGTAAGAAGATAAACGAGGATATACTTTCCAAAACAAAAATTATAGATCTCGGTGCGGATTTCCGTTTGCAGGATATCGAAACATACGAAAAATGGTATACGACCCATTATGCAAAAGATATTCTTCCCGAAGCCGTTTACGGTCTGTGTGAGATAAACCGCGATAAGATAAAAGGCAGAAGAATTGTAGCAAACCCCGGCTGTTATACAACTTGCAGCATACTTTCGCTTTATCCGCTTGTCAAGGAAAAGATGGTAGATCTTTCTTCTATTATTATTGATGCAAAATCAGGCGCAACGGGTGCGGGCAGAGGTCTTTCTCTCGGCAACCACTATTGCGAACTCAACGAGAGTGTCAAGGCTTACAAGATAGCAAACCACCGACATACTCCAGAAATAGAGGAGCAGCTTTCATATGCCGCAGGCGAGGATATAGTGCTTAATTTCACACCGCATCTTATGCCTATGGACAGAGGCATACTTGCTACCTGCTATGCAAAGCTCAACAAAAATTATACATACGATGATGTCCGTGCTGCATATGAAAAATACTACAAGGATGAGTACTTTATCAGACTTACCAAAAAAGGTGTTTTCCCCGAAACAAAGTGGGTAAAGGGTTCAAACTTTGTAGATATCGGCTTTACAATAGATGAAAGAACGAACAGAGTTATTGTTATAGGTGCGATAGACAACCTTTTCAAGGGGGCTGCGGGACAGGCTGTTCAGAATATGAATATACTCTTTGGTCTGGATGAAAAGACGGGCATAGATATGGTGCCGATATTCCCGGCATAATTTAAGAGGAACAAATTTTAATTATGAAAAGAAAAATCAAACTTGCCTGTCTTGCGGCAATAACGGCTGTTTCGATGCTTTTTGGCGGGGTTTATGTCACTGCCGAAAATGATGCCGAAAAGGATATATATTCAGATGAAGCGGTGGCTAAGCGCGAAAGCTTGTATACACTTACCGTTGACGATACGCATCTTGTGACACGGTCTGCGGGTCCTTTTGATGATGAAGAAGACAAGTATAAAACAGGCAGGTTAAAATGGATAATAAAAGTCAATGACGATATTGTGGAAACACGCTGCGCGGATGATGAAATGAGTTATCGTCCCGAAGACTATGGCGAGGGTATATATCAGGTATGGCTGACCGCATGGACGGACGGCGACTACAGGCGTATAAGCAATGTGGCGGAATGGAGCGTGGACGGCGATATAATTGCGGGCGGCTATGTACTTTCAGTCGATGAAAGCGGGCTTGTTACGCGTTCGTTTGGAATGTATGATGAAAATTCGCTTACATGGGTGGTCAGTGTAAACGGAACAACAGACCTTAAACGCAATGCCGAAGACGAGATGAGCTACCGACCGGGAGGATACGGCAGCGGTACATACAGAGTGTGGCTGGAAGCCTTTGTTAACGGCGATTACCGTATAGTGAGCAATATTGTGACATGGGATGAGCCAATGGCGGGTGAAAATTCGTCTGTACAGTCCTCGACCGAAGTTATTAAAAAGAAAACAGATATGAAAAGCATAGTAAAGCATCTTGATATAGGCGGCGCGGGTGTGGAATATAAACACGGCTTTGTTATCGATCCGAACGGTGACGGTGAATATAACGGCTGTATAATGTTTGCGGGCAGAAATTCTTCGGGCGAGGAAGTTCAGCATATTTTCGATAACGATGATCATCAAATAAGTTTTTCGACAAGTGATATAACCGAACACAATGTTTTGTATGTCTGGTGCGATAAGGTAACGGGCAGGGATTATATAGTGTGCGTGCAGAAAGATGTCAATGGCAGTTTTACAGGGACGGATTGCTGCACGGGAACAGAGGTTTTTACCAAAAACGGCAGCGATGTCACGGTTTTCGGACAAAAGGCTGATTTGACTCGTATTATGGGAGATGATTGGTTCACCTGTCATTCCGATGACAAACTTGATTCGGACCATTTCTATGTATCAACAAACGGTAATGCCGTGCTTGAAGGAGCATAAAATGAAGAAAATACTGCTTGATGATGAACAGCGCAAAAGAATAATAAATAAGGTCAGACCCGATAAAAAAGACAGATTTTCTTACGATGGGCTTGACTTGTACACGGCGGTATATGATGAGGAAACGGACTCTGTGCTTACTCCGACATATTATGTGTCGGAGTTTATAAAAAGAATGGGTGACGTTTTCGATGACGAAATTTTTATCCTGCTTATCGGCAGACATGAATTTTTGGTAAAAAGCAAAAGATATTTCGACAATAAAAGAGAGCTGAAAAGTCC
>JAGAHK010000232.1 GCA_017627115.1 Bacillota bacterium
ATTATTTCCATAAATACTTTTGGCTTATAATTGCGGCAATTGTCGTTTTGGCGGCGGTACGTTTTGTCTTTAAAAAGAAAATATCAATCTTATCATAAGGAGAAGTGATTGGGATGAAGGAAAGCAAATTCTTTAACAAGAATTTGGGTCTGAAAGTGATCAGAGTCTTTATTTTAATAGTTGTTATAGTCATAATACCCCTTTCAATAAGTATATACAATGATTCTCGCAGGGAAAAGTATGATGGGAGAGTGTTTCATATATCCGCTCAAAAGTGTTCACCCGATAAAAATACAGTGTATTTTGAGATGTACTGTACAATGTGGGAAAGTAATCGGGGTAGCGTGATAAAAAATGATCCCCAACATTTTGACACTGAATTTTTACCCGAAGAACGTGCAAAATTATTTAAAAAGCTTTCCGAATTCGATACATATATATTATTGGATCTTGCGGAAAAATATATTGATGAAGGTTGGTATGTATACCCTGAAGCCAAAGTTAAAGCGGCAAAAAACGAATACTATATTTTAAGCTATTATTCATCAACAAATGACGGACGGGAAAAAACGCTGAGAAAATTTGCCGAAAACCCGCGTGAGATGGGATATATTTATCAGATAATTGCTTTTGAATATTATTTTCACAAATATTTTTTGACTTTGATCGTTGGTGCAATTTTATTGGCGGTAATTTTGGGTGTGATTGCAAAAAGGAAATATAATAAATGGAAGATGACAACAAGCGCAGATTTGCATTGAGAAAATAAAACGCAAAAATTGTAATAAAACCCTTGCAAATGAAAAATAATTATGATATAATTTCTATCAGTGTTTATAAATAAACGGCTGTGACGAAGAAAAGTAGCGCAAAAGAAACCTGACAGGGATGCAGAGCCATAGACTGAGAGCTTTGTTCTTGACACTTTTATGTGAAAAACACTTCCGAGCCGATAATGCAAAAGAAAAATATTTTTAAATTTTTTTAGTAGTGTTATCCGTTTATCCGCGTTAAGGATAAGAGCGGGCATATATTATTATGCCAAATAAGGTGGTACCACGGTAAATTCGTCCTTGTGCACATATGTGCGTAAGGACTTTTTTATTGTTATTTACCGATTCCGACATTATTAACGGTAACGGTCGCGGAAAATAATGAATACGTTGTATTTTTTTTCGCGATAATGTTTTGTCGAACTTTATAAAAAGTTCGTCGGAGGTGCAGGAGGTGAAACCTCTTGCATAAGGGGCGCAGGGGCAGAGCCCTTGCGGAAAGAAAGGTGAGAAAATATGATCAAAGCAAGCGGCGAAAGAACGATCGCAGATTTAAGTATTGCCGAGCTTTTAACGGCAGAGGGCACGGTCACAACACACGGCGTTGTTTATAATGTGCGTGATATGGGTGATTTTGCATTCATTATTTTAAGAAAGATCGGCGGTCAGGTACAGTGTATCTACGAAAAAACAGGCAGTGAAGAAGAAAAAGAATTTTTGAAAGATGAAGCTTCCATACGCGTTACGGGTACTATCCGCAAGGAGGAACGTGCGGTAAACGGTGTTGAGATAGTTGCCGAAAAGGTCGAGCTTTTAAGCAAACCCAAAGAGGAACTTCCTTTAAGCATCAATAAATACCGCCTTAATGTGGCTCTTGAAAACGAGCTTGGTTTAAGACCCGTTACTTTAAGGAACGAATACAAGAGAAATATATTCAAATTACAGTCTGCACTTGTTGAAGCATTCAGAGAATATCTGGGCAAAAACGGTTTTACCGAGATAATGACCCCGAAGATCGTTGCCTCGGGTGCAGAGGGCGGCGCAAATATATTCAAGCTTGACTACTTCGGCAAAAAGGCATATCTTGCACAAAGTCCGCAGTTCTATAAGCAGATGCTCATACCCGTTTACGAAAGAGTGTTTGAGATTGCTCCCGTATTCCGTGCGGAAAAGCACGATACAACGCGCCATCTTAACGAATATATCGGTGTTGACTTTGAAATGGGCTTTATCAACAGTTTCTACGATATTATCAATATGGAAACGGGTATGATAAAGTATGCAATGGAATTTTTGAAAGAAAAATACCCCGAAGTGCTTAAAAAGCTCAATGTCACTCTTCCTGTTATCAAGGATATCCCCTGCGTAACATTCAAGGAAGCAAAGGAAATGGTCGCTGAAAAATACAACCGCAAGATCAAGGATCCATATGACCTTGAACCCGAGGAAGAACGCCTTATCGGTGAACTTTTCAAAGAGGACTATGACAGCGACTTTGTTTTCGTAACACATTATCCTATTAAAAAGCGTCCGTTCTACGCTATGGACGACCCCGAAAACGAAAAATACACTTTAAGTTTCGACCTTCTTTTCAGAGGCCTTGAAGTAACAACGGGCGGTCAGCGTATACACGATTATGACACACAGGTAAAGAAAATGATATTCAAGGGTCTTTATCCCGAGGATTTTGAAAGCTATTTGATGCTTCATAAATACGGCTGTCCTCCTCACGGCGGTCTTGGTATGGGTCTTGAAAGATTTGTTATGAAGCTTATCGACGAAAAGAATATAAGGGCAACTTCTATGTTCCCGAGAGATACAACACGTTTAAATCCGTAATAAGGAGGTTACGCAAATGACAGCGGAAGAAAAAATAATAACCGCGATAGAAGAAGCAACGGGCATTTCGGTTTCGGAAGAAAAGCTTGATGCCGTAAAATCGCGTATACAAATGATATTTGACTTCCTCGGCTATGAGGAAAAGACCGTTTCGACACAGATGGTCGGCAAAAAGGCAGCTCCCGGTGCAAACGGCATTGATGATGAACTTATCAAATACCTTGAAGAACTCTCTCGTCTTACTCTTACCGAAGACGAGGAGAAAAAGGCAAAGGAAGACCTTACAAAGATACTTAGCTATATCGACACTTTAAATCAGCTTGATACCGATAATGTAGAGCCTATGAGCCATCCTTTCCCTTACACAAACAATTTCCGCGAGGACGAGGCAAAGCCGTCCGAGGACAGAGAACTTATTCTGAAAAACGCACTGCAGCAGAAAGACGGCTGCTTCAAGGTGCCTACGACTGTAGAGTAAAGGGGGCATAAAAATGGATCTTTCAAACAAAACTGCCCTTGAAATAGGTCAGATGATAAAAGACAAGCAGGTCAGCTCCGTTGAAGTTACAAAGGACTTTCTTGCTAAAATAAAAAATACGGACGAAAAAGTCAATGCTTATATAACCGTGCTTGAAGACGAGGCAATAGCACAGGCACAAGCCGTTCAGGCAAAGATAGACAGCGGCGAGCTTACATCACCGCTTGCAGGTGTGCCTATGGCTATAAAGGATAACATCTGTACAAAAGATATCCTTACTACCTGCGGTTCAAAAATGCTTTACAATTTCAAGCCCGTTTACAACGCAACAGTTACGGAAAGACTGTTAAACAGCGGCGCTGTTGTTTTGGGCAAGCTTAATATGGACGAATTTGCCATGGGCGGCTCTACCGAAACTTCTTATTTCGGTCCCACCTGCAACCCTTACGACCTGGAACGTGTACCGGGCGGTTCTTCGGGCGGTTCGGCTGCGGCTGTTGCGGCTGATGAATGTACCTACGCTTTGGGCAGCGATACGGGCGGTTCCATACGTCAGCCCTGTTCGTTCTGCGGTGTCAGCGGTATCAAGCCCACATACGGTGCTGTAAGCCGTTTCGGTCTTGTTGCTTTTGCATCTTCTCTCGATCAGATAGGACCTGTCGGCAGAGATATCCGCGACTGTGCGGAGGTGTTGAGCGTTATTTCGGGTCACGATGCAAAAGATTCGACATCAATAAAAGGCAAAACATTTGATTTTTCACAGAGCTTTACACAGGACTTAAAGGGTCTTAAAATAGGTCTGCCCGTTAACTATTTCGGCAAGGGTCTTGACGAAGATGTTAAAAAGCCCGTGCTTGAAGCTGTTGAAACACTTAAAAAACTCGGTGCGCAAGTTGAAGAATTTGAAATGAGTATAGTTGATTATGCTATCCCCACTTACTATGTTCTTGCCTGCGCCGAAGCAAGTTCAAACCTTTCTCGTTATGACGGCATCAAATACGGCTACCGCAGAAAAGACTGCGAGGATCTTTTAAGCGTCTACTACACATCGAGAAGCGAGGGCTTCGGCATGGAAGTTAAGCGCCGTATAATGCTCGGTTCTTTCGTTCTGAGCAGCGGTTACTATGACGCTTACTACAACAAGAGCTTAAAGGTAAGAGGTCTTATCAAAAAGAGCTTTGACGAGGCATTTGCAAGCTATGATATGATAATTTCGCCCGTAGCACCTACTGTTGCATACAAGATAGGCGAAAACTCATCCGACCCGTTAAAGATGTATCTTGGTGATATTTACACTGTTTCCGTTAACCTTGCAGGTATACCCGGTGTTTCCGTGCCCTGCGGTTTCGGCAAAAACAATATGCCCGTAGGCTTCCAGCTTATCGGCGATGTATTCAGCGAACCAAAGCTTGTAAAAGCCGCTTATGCTTTCCAGCAGGTGACTGATTTCCACAAGCAGAGACCCGAGATAGTGAAAGGAGGCAGAGCATAATGAATTATCAGACAGTAGTCGGTCTGGAAGTCCATGTTGAGCTTTCGACCAAATCAAAAATATTCTGCAGCTGCACAACGGAGTTCGGCGGCGAACCCAATACTCATGTTTGCCCCGTATGTTCGGGTATGCCCGGTGTTTTGCCCGTACTTAACAAAAAGGTAGTTGACTTTGCTATCCGTGCGGGTCTTGCAACAAACTGCGAGATAACACGCTATAATAAATTCGACAGAAAAAACTATTTCTATCCTGACCTTCCCAAAGCTTACCAGGTCAGCCAGCTGTACCTGCCTATCTGCCGCAACGGTAAAGTTGAGATAGAGGTAGACGGAAAGAAAAAATATATCGGCATTCACGAGATCCATATGGAAGAAGATGCGGGTAAACTTGTTCACGACCCGTGGGACGACTGTACACTCGTTGACTACAACCGCTGCGGCGTACCCCTTCTGGAAATAGTTTCCGAGCCCGATTTCAGAAGTGCTGATGAAGTTATAGCCTACCTTACAAAGTTAAGGGAAACTATGATGTATCTCGGTGTTTCCGACTGTAAGATGCAGGAGGGCTCAATGCGTGCCGATGTCAATATTTCGGTAATGCCCGTAGGCTCCGCAAAGTTCGGTACACGTACCGAGATGAAAAATATGAACAGCTTTAAGGCTATCTACCGCGCTATCAATTATGAGGCAAAGCGTCAGATAGAGCTGCTTGAAAGCGGCGGCACCGTAACACAGGAAACAAGAAGATGGGACGATAACAAAGATGCAAGCTTTGCAATGCGCAGCAAGGAAAATGCACAGGATTACCGTTATTTCCCCGAACCCGACCTTCTGCCTATCGAGATAAGCGACAGCTGGATAAAGGATACGCAGGACAATATGCCCGAGCTTCCCGAAGCAAAGAGGGCGCGTTATATGTCCGAATTCGGTCTTTCCGAATATGATGCTTCCGTTATCACTGCCGAAAGACAGGTCGCTTATATCTTTGAGGATGCAACGGCTATCTGCGGCAAGCCTAAAGAAGTCTGCAACTATGTCATGGGCGAACTTATGCGCCTTATGAGTGAAACGGGCACCCTTGCGGAAGAACTTGAGATCGAGCCGAAGAAGATCGCCGATATTATCGAATTTGTGGCACAGGGTAAGATAAACAGAAGCGTTGCGAAAGAAGTTTTCGAGGCTGTATTCAAAAAGAATGTTGACCCCGCAAAATATATCGAGGAAAACAACCTTGCAATGGTCGATGATACCTCACTTGTTGAGGAAACAGTCGCAAAGGTCATCGCCGATAATCCCAAGTCTATAGAGGACTTGAAGGCAGGCAAGGAGAAAGCAAAAGGCTTCCTTGTGGGTCAGACAATGAAAGCACTTAAAGGCAAAGCAAATCCGCAGACCGTTAACAAAGTGCTGAATGAAAAACTTGCCGAAGTTTTAAAATAAATGATTTTAAGGCTATTGCAGAAATGTGATAGCCTTTTTTGTTATATACTATTCTTATACAAAAGGGTTGAAAAAAATATTAAATAGATGTATAATTTTTTTATAAAATCAAAAGAGGTGATATATATGACAGATAAGAATGAACTTGACTACACTTGCGGGCTGTCGGATGACGAATTGACGGAGCGGTTTAAAGAGTCGATAAGGATAGATAATGAAATTCGCAGAATAAAGGGTCTGCCAATAGCGGGATATGATAAAGAACAGAAAAAAGCATATATTGAATACCCCGACGGGAGGAGAGAATATGTCGGCTGAAAAAATACTATTGCCCGAAGTTATTGTTTTTGCGGGACCCAACGGCAGCGGAAAATCTACTATCACAAAAATGGCTAAAACTATAGGTGTATACATAAATGCAGATGATATAAAAAAGGCGAGCCTGTGTTCCGATTTGGAAGCGGCTCAAAAAGCAGAAGAGTTAAGAGAAAAAGCAATAAGCCAAAAAGAGGATTTTACCTTTGAAACGGTGCTGTCTACGGAAAGAAACATTAATCTGCTGTTAAAAGCAAAAGAAAACGGATATTTTATAAGGGGCATATATGTTTTGACTGCCGACCCAAATGTGAATATAGCAAGGGTAAATGTGCGCGAGGCATTGGGCGGTCACGGCGTACCTGTGGATAAAATAAAAAGCCGTTATAAAAAAGCACTGATGCTGCTGCCAAAACTTGTGGAGATATGCGATATACTGCATATTTACGATAACACGGAAGAGCCTTTCAGAATTTTTAAAAAGCGCAAGAATATTTATTATAGGTGGAGCAATGAATATTGGTCGCTTGAAGATATTGAAAAATTGACAAATATAAAAACTTTTGATGAAATTTAATATAATAA
>JAGAHK010000233.1 GCA_017627115.1 Bacillota bacterium
CGTGGAAAGCCACATTGTAAAGCCATTTATCTTGATGCCGTCGCCAAGCCCCGTCTTGACTGTTGAAAAATCAATTACACCCGTAAACTTGCCGACGGTGTTAAGGTCGATCATATCACTTATTTTATAGTAAAAGACAAGGTAAGACGCCGAAAGCACCAAAAAGCCGATATACGGCCGCCATACCAAAAGGCATATAACAAAAAGCTCCATTGTAAGAAAGGTAAGTATCTGACCGCCGCTTTGGTAGCTGTTGGCGGAGATTATAATGCCAAAGTTTATACATTCAAATGAGAATATATACATAACAGATAAGCTTTCCCATTTTTTATCCTCGCCGTTTTTTAACAGAACAAATGAGAAAACGATCATCGAAAGAGCCGAGAGCATTAAAATGATATAGTTATGCAGATCGCTGCCCGTCTGTGTTTCGGGGGAATACTCATAGAGCATTTTGACCTCAAACGCGCAGACCGCCGCTGACATGATCATTACAACAATTGCGGCAAAACGGCATTTTCTGAAATTATACAAAGCCCTGACTGCAAAAAGCAGCATAAGTAATCCCGAGCTTAAAAGCAAAAAATAATTGGAATAATACTTTTCCGTCAGATGCCAAAACTGTGCCTGCAAATGGTTTTCATAGATAGTTCTTGTCATTCTGACTATCATCCAAAGCTCTAAAACTATAACTACTACCGACATATAAATGCTTGCGCGCATATTTGTATCGTAAAAGTATTTTCTGACGTAATCGCTCTGCTTATCAAGGCCGAGCATTCTTTTTATCCTTTGGGTCATACACTTAACCCCCTTTTCTATAAAAATAAACATACCTATTTATTATATTATAAAGCTTTTATTATTCATTGTCAACTATTATTTTTAAAATTATACAAAATTTTATTGTCGGCGCTTGACAAATTATGCAATATATACTATAATATATAAAACCAAAGTGCTATAAGTGACATAAATAATAAAGAGGTGTTATTATGGATAAGGTAAAGAAAAAATTAGGCTTTGGCTGCATGAGGCTGCCAATGAAGGGTGCCGAAGTCGATAAAGAGCAGTTTTGCAAAATGGCTGACAGATTCATCGAGGAGGGCTTTAACTACTTTGACACAGCCCACGGCTATATCGGCGGAAAGAGCGAGCTTGCTATAAAAGACTGCGTCACATCGCGCTACCCGAGGGAGAAATACATTCTCACCGACAAGCTGACCGACAGCTACTTCAACAAGGAGGAGGATATAAGGCCTTTCTTTGAGAACCAGCTGAAATGGTGCGGTGTGGATTATTTTGACTTTTACCTTATGCACGCGCAAAACAGAGGGAACTATGAGAAATTCAAGCGCTGCCGCGCCTACGAAACCGCCTTTGAGCTTAAAAAAGAGGGGAAAATAAGGCACGTTGGCATTTCATTCCACGATACTGCAAAAACGCTTGATAAGATTCTTACCGAATATACCGAGATAGAGATAGTTCAGATACAGCTCAACTACCTTGATTTCAACGACCCTGCCGTTCAGTCAAAGCTCTGCTACGAGACCTGCCGCAGGCACGGGAAAAACGTGCTTGTTATGGAGCCCGTAAAGGGCGGCAACCTTGTAAGGCTGCCCGAGGAGGCAAAGACCGTACTTGATGAGCTTAACGGCGGAAGCCCTGCAAGCTATGCTATAAGATTCGCGGCAGGCTTTGAGGGAATGGTATCTATCCTATCGGGGATGAGCAGCATAGAACAGCTTGAGGACAACATAAGCTATATGAAGGATTTTGAGCCTTTAAATGACTCCGAAAAAGCCGCGCTCACAAAGGTAGTGAGCATTCTTCGCGGAAAGCACCTTATAGAATGCACAGCCTGCCGCTACTGCACTGACGGGTGCCCGAAGAAAATATCTATCCCCGACCTGTTTTCGTGCATGAACACCAAAAAGCTCACGGGCGACTGGAACCCCGATTTTTACTACAACGAGGTATACACCAAAAACGGCGGCAAGGCAAGCGAGTGCATAAAATGCGGAAAATGCGAGAAG
>JAGAHK010000028.1 GCA_017627115.1 Bacillota bacterium
AAAAGACTGCCGAAGCAGCCCTTTATGAATTATACGCATTTACAATGTATTCTTTGAATTTTTCTTCGCCTATTCTTTCGATAGTCAGACGGAAGCGTTCGCCCGGATTTGCATTGTCGCGGAAGAACGCAACAGCCGCATCTATTACCTTAAAAAGTTTTTCCTTGTCGTGAATGATGGGAATTATTTCTTCGCCTTTGTGTATGCGGTTGCCAAACAGACCGCCGAAAGACAGGATATAACCCTCATTGTTTTCCCAGGCATCTGCGGGACAGGCTTTTGTACAGCGTCCGCAGTAATTGCAGTTATCGCTGTTCAAAACTATCTTGCCGTCGATTTCCGTAAGTGCCTTTGTGCGGCAGGCTTTTTCACAAACACCGCAGTGTATGCATTTATCCTCAATCCATTTTACCTCAATGCCGCCTTTAATTCCCACATCGTTTTCCTCGGCTTTAAGGCAGTTGTTTTGACAGCCCGTAACACCGAATTTGAACTTGTGAGGAAGCTCCATCGCAAAAAATCTTTCGCTTATTTCTTGTGCAAGTGCGTATGTATCTATACAGCCGCTTGGACATATTGCCTTGCCCTGACAGGAAGTAACGGTGCGCACACGCGGACCGCAGACCCCCGGCTCACAATCACCCTGCGCAAGTGCCGCCTTAACATCGGCAATATCATCAAGTTTGATAAAAGGTATCTCAACACCTTGTCTTGAAGTAAGATGCACATGACCATCGCCGTATTTTTCGGCAACCTCGGCTATCACTTTCAGCTGTTTTGCATCCAGGTGTCCGCCGACAACTTTCAAGCGCAGTGAAAAATTATTCTTCTGTTTTTGGCGCATAAAACCGCCTTTTTTTAATGTTGCATAATCTACCGCCATTTTTCGATTCTCCTAAATTATTTACATATTATTTCAATGGGTAGATAAACTTTATCATTTCCAAAAATATTTGTCAATGTAATTAATTTTTGATACTATCGAAAAATTTTTGAATATCATTTATTGTTTTGTCTATATCATTTTCGGTATGGACTGCGGAGACAAACATTGCTTCAAATTGGCTCGGTGCAATAAAATTGCCGCTGTTAAGCATATGGGAAAAATACTCGGAATATGCTTTTGTATCAGATTTTAAGGCACTTTCATAGTCGGTGACTTCATTTTTGCAAAAAAACAAGGTCGATAGAGAACCTATACCATTGACGGTAACATTTACACCCGCATTATGAGCGGCATTTTTTATACCGTTTCGCAGCCTTTCGCCCAAAACTTCTATGTTTGCGTAAATATTTTTATCTTCGTTCAAAATTTTAAGCTGAGTTATGCCTGCCGCCATCGCAACGGGATTTCCGCTTAAAGTTCCCGCTTGATAGACATTGCCCTCGGGTGCAACGCAGTTCATTATGTCTCGCCTGCCGCCGTATGCCCCCACAGGCATACCTCCGCCGATTATTTTGCCGTATGTCACCAAGTCCGGCGTTATGCCAAATCTGCCTGCCGCACCGTCTGTTCCGAGGCGAAAACCCGTAATTACTTCGTCAAAAATAAGCAAAGTGCCGTGTTTTGTGCAAAGTTTCCTCAAGTCTTTTAAAAAGCCGTCTTTCGGCAAAACAACACCCATATTGCCCGCCACAGGCTCTATAACAACACAGGCTATATCGTTGGGATATTCTTCAAAAAGGCTCTGAACAGACGACATATCGTTGTATTTTGCCGTTAGTGTGTCCGCCGTGCAGTTTGCGGGAACACCCGCACTGTCCGGTATACCCTGGGTCAACACACCCGAACCCGCCTTTACCAGCAGCATATCGGAGTGTCCGTGATAGCAGCCGTCAAATTTTATTATCTTATCCCTGCACGTAAAACCGCGCGCAAGACGCACCGCACTCATCACCGCTTCGGTACCGCTGTTTACCATGCGTACACGCTCACACCACGGTACAAGCGAAGTGATAAGTTCCGCCATCTCCACTTCAAGCTGTGTAGATGCACCGTAGCTCATGCCTTTTTCAAGCTGTTTTTTCACGGCTTCAACGATGCGTTCGTCATTATGCCCCAATATCATAGGCCCCCACGAACCGATATAGTCGGTATATTTATTGCCGTCCGAATCATAGATATATGCTCCTTTTGCACGTTCTATAAAACGTGGTATCTCTTTTACGGCATAATAAGCCCGTACAGGCGAATTTACACCGCCCGGCATAACTTTTACGGCACGTTCTCTCAGTTCTTTTGAAACTATTGTTTTCATCACAATTCACCGACCTTTATAAACTGTGCTATTTCGGGCGCATAATAGGTTATAAGCATATCTGCCCCTGCACGGAAAATACAAAGTGCAGTCTCTTTTATAATTCGTTTTTCGTCAATAAAGCCGCTTTTGGCCGCTGCTTTTATCATAGAATACTCACCGCTTACGCTGTAGGCGGCAACAGGGCGGTCACTTATCTCTTTCGCACGGTACAGTACATCAAGATAAGCAAGTGCAGGTTTTACCATAAGTATATCCGCTCCTTCTTTGCTGTCAAGGCGTATTTCACGCAAAGCCTCATCTCCGTTCGCAGGATCCATCTGATAAGATGACCTATCGCCGAAAGCCGGGGCGGAACCTGCCGCTTCACGGAAAGGTCCGTAAAATGCAGATGCGTATTTTGCCGAATATGCCATAATAAGCGTGTTTTCAAAACCGTTTTCGTCAAGTTTTTCTCTTATATAGCCTATTCTTCCATCCATCATATCCGACGGCGCAACTATGTCAGCACCCGCACGGGCGTGTGAAAGAGCCGTTTTAGCTAATACTTCAAGCGTTTTGTCATTGTGAACATCGTTATGTTCAAGTATGCCGCAGTGTCCGTGGGAGGTGTATTCGCACATACACACATCGGTAATAACAACAAGTTCGGGAAAATTATTCTTTATATATTTTACCGCCTGTTGTACGGCACCGTTTTCATCCCATGCCGAACTGCCGTATTCATCCTTGTGCTTTGGTATGCCAAAAAGCAGGATCCCGCCGATATTCAGCGAAATAAGTTTTGAAAGTATTTCGTCAAGCCTGTCGATACTGTAACGGTATTGATTTGGCATAGCTTCTATTTCGGTTTTTATGTTTTTTCCTTCTTCAACAAAAATCGGATATATAAGTTTTTGCGGCTGTACAAATGTTTCCCTCGCCATTGCCCTTATCTGCGGTGTTTTGCGCAGTCTTCTCGGTCTTTCCGTCAATTTCATATTCTCTCGTCCTTTTTATTATATAATTTATTATTTTCTCGTTCTCAAAGATCGAGCGCATTTTTATTTCACATTTTATTCCGATACTTTCAAGCTTTTTTATAAACGGAAGTATATCGTTTTCATAATGGAATTTTGTGCCGATAAACAGCATATAAAGCCTGATTTTTGTAAAACCGTGTGTTTTTATATACTCCAATATACGGTTATCGCTTTCGCCGATCTTCCACATTGCCGTATCGGTAATATCAAATGCCCTGCTTTTATGGATAAGTAAAATATCTCTTTCCGATGCTGAGATCAGAGTCTTTATCTCAAAATAATCATCTTCGTTTCGTATAAGCGGCGGCAGTAGATCTGCATTGGGAAAAATCGTTTTTATTTTTCCGACTGCACGCTTATATTCAAAGCCGCCGTATATATAACAGGGCATGATCAATGTTTTTTCATAACATACGGTATCGGGCAAAGCATTTATGTTAAAAAACACACCGCCAAGTCTGTCGGCAAGTAATTTTGCCCTATCGAATGCAGATATTATTATCATGACCGCACACCGCCTTAAATAGCCCCTCATCTGTTTGGGTCTTTGACAAAACACAGTCAAAACCACGCTTTTTTGCTGCTTCAAACGTGTGCTTGCCTATGCAGACTGCCTTGAAGTCCGTTCTGTCGGTATCAAAAAACTCGACTTCGGACGGACTTGCAAAAACGACCGTATCAAAATTTTCTGGCAAAATTTGTCTAT
>JAGAHK010000234.1 GCA_017627115.1 Bacillota bacterium
CTCGGGACGCCATTTCGTAGACTGCAAAGTCAAGCCGTAAATGCGGTTCCCGTCATTTGCATCAGAGTAAACCATACTCTGTACGCCTGTCTTGGTATCTCTTTCATAAATATAGTAGAGATAGTAGTTATCCAGCGTAAGGCTGTAGTTTGCGGCATTTGCGCCGTAACGCAGGGTCTTGTAGCTGAAATCGTGCGACATAGTATGTATGGACTGTACAATGCCGTCAACGACTGCCACCTGCGTATAATAAGCATAATCGCTGTTGTATACATACCACTTGCAGCCCTCAAAGCCTGTATCCACACGCTCCGCCGCAGGCAGAGAAGCCTCGGGCTGACCGAGATAGAACACCCTGCCGTTTATTTTAAGAGCCTTGTCCGCACTCACCCCCGACGGAAGCCACGATGAGCTTGTTGTGGTCTCGGTCGGTTTTTCGGTTGTCGTTGTCGTTGTCGTGGTGGTGGTAGTGGTTGTAGTTGTAGTAGTTGTTGTCGTAGTCGTAGTCGTAGTAGTCGTTGTTGTGGTCGTTGTCGAAGTTGTGGTCTCCGTGGTCGTTTCGGTCGTGGTTATGACTATATTTCCCGAAACTATGTCTTTGACCGTGGAGATTATATCATCCGCACCAAAGCCTACCATACAGATGCGGTTTTCGGGTGAGAGCAGCACCGTGAGAGGTGCTTCCGCCTCATCGGGGTCAACGCCCAGAAGCCTGCACATCTCTTCCGCAAGGCCGTCGGTCTCTTCGCTGTACGGACAATAATTTATTGCGGATTCCGAAAGAACATAGTCCTCCATATAGTCAACGACCGCAGCCGCATCGTCATCTTTGCCCGTAAATACCGCACATACGGGAACAGTCATACCAAAGTCCGTGCTTTCCATTCTTGCAAGCAGCCTGTACATTCCCGAATTTTCGGCAGAACCCAAAACGAGAGCTTTATATTTGCCGTGCGTGCTGCCTATATCCACTCCTTCGCCCGAAAGCTCCTCACTCGTCACATCTTCAAATATATTTGCACCCGTGGTGAGATAGATATTGCCTGAAGCCTCCGCAACGGCAAAATCGGGTTTAGGAACATCGGGTTCGGTGTTTTCTTTCGACTCCGCCTCGAACTCAAAAGTCGAAAGCAGCGCTTTTTGCAGTATGGCAGCCGCATCCGCAGCATCCACCCTGCCATCGGCATTGACATCACAGCGGTTTTTATCCGTGCTTTGCGCCCACCTGCCGTTTAAGGTGTACTGCAAAACTATTACCGAATCATTCGCCGTTATGCGGCCGTCACCGTCGGCATCGCCCCATATGTCCGCAGCATAAACACTGCAATTTGAACATATGATACAAAAAATTATTAAAAATATATTAAAATTTCGTTGCATTTTATACATAAACGAAACACACCTCCAAACTTATATAAAATATTATACATCATTGCAGGTTTATTTTCAATAGTATTTTGTAATTTTTTTTTTGCCGGAGGGCACCCTTATTCCTGTATAAGATGACCTTTTATTATAAGCCTGTGGGTCGCCGTACGTATCGGCGTACAGGTAACAAGGGTCATTGTCGCCGTTTCCGAGGGTTCAAGCACCCACGTATCGGTCGGCTCCACCACCATTTTTGAATCGACGGCATACGAAAAAACGCCGTCTACCGTCTTTACCCTGACTATATCGCCGCTTTCAAGCTCGTCAAGGCGGTTGAAGTAAGCACCGTAACGGTAGCTGCGGTGACCTACCACGGCAAAATTGCCCACCTGTCCCGGCATGGCGGTTTTCGGGAAATGCCCTACCGAAAGCGTGATGCTTTTGTTGTCCGTGCCCTCCGCAAGAGTAACCACAAGGCCTATTTTTTCTATCTCCATTATGCCGAGTATGCCGTTTGGTATCTGCATAGACTGCAATCCCTTTTCATCGACCGTCTCGGGCATGGGCTGTTCCGATATGGACTGTTCTATCTGCTCTACATCGAGTTCGCTGTCGTTGACCCAGTTTATATAGTCCTCATACTGCGCCACAAGCTCGTCCTTTTTCTGCTCAACGCTGTACTTTGCATACAGTGCATAGCCCATACAGCCGATGCCTGCCGTCACGAGCAGCACGCCGACCGTGTTTTTCACTGCTTTTAAACTCATTTTTCTCTCCTGTTTAAAAAGGGCTGCCGCAAATGCTTCAGCCCTTTTATATCTAATATTATATCTTATAACCCAAGTAATTTTACCGCATCAACATATGCCGCGATACCTGCCACAACTTTCTTTGCCTCTTTCATTGCAAGTACAACGGTAGCGGGCTGATGAACAACATCGCCGCCTGCGAAAACGCCCTTGAGGGTCGTCATGCCGTAAGGCTTTTCGCTTGTGATAAGGTAGCCGTTTTCGTTGACTTCTATGCCCTTTGTGGTGGATATTATCCTTCTTGCGGGCTTTGCGCCTATCGCCACAAGCACCTTATCCGCGGGCACGATAAGTTCGTTGCCGTCCTGATTTACTTTAAGACCCGTAAGTTTGCCGTTTTCGCCGACATACTCAATAGGCGTGGAGTTCCACATAAACTTTACGCCGTCCTCAACAGCGCCCTCATACTCTATCTGTGCCGCACTTATGGTATCGAATGTGCTTCTGTAAACCACCGTAACATTCTTTGCACCCATTCTTATCGACTGTCGGCTTGCATCCATCGCAACATTGCCTGCGCCTATGATAAGCACGTTATCGCCCTCGGAAACGGGTACCTCATCGCGGCTGAGTTCCTCGCTGCGGTACAGAGCAACCATGCGCAGGAAATAATGCGACTGTATAACACCCGTAAGCTCTTTACCGGGGATATTCAGTTCTTTTGAAAGCGCCGTACCCGTACCGATAAAGATAGCATCGAAACCGCGCTCAAACATCTGGTCGAGCGTGATGTCGTCACCTACAAGTATATTGTTGATAAAACTTACGCCAAGTTCCGCAATGCGCTTTGTTTCACGGCGCACAACGTCTTTGGGCAGACGGAATTCGGGTATGCCGTAGAGAAGAACGCCGCCCGGCTCGCTCTCCGCCTCGTAAACGGTAACATTAAAGCCCATATGTGCAAGATCACCCGCAACGGTAAGACCTGCGGGACCCGAACCGATAACCGCAACATTGCCGCGTGTTTTGGGCGGTATATTCTCTCTTGTAAGGTTCATCTCCGCATCAAAATCGGCTATAAACTGCTCCAACTTGCCTATCTTGATGGGGTCGCCCTTTTTATTCATAATGCAGTGTCCCTGGCACTGTGTCTCGTGCGGACAAACGCGGCCGCAAACGGCAGGCAGATTTGTCTTGCCCGCAAGGATATGGCGTGCCTCGCCCAGATTGCCCTTTGAGAGTGCGTGTATAAAATCGGGTATATCGTTTTCAATGGGACATCCCGTTTTACACATAGGCTTTTTGCAGTTAAGGCACCGCTGTGCCTCTGCTATTGCCTCTTTCATCGTATAGGGATCGTCCTCATACTTCTTGTGTTCGTCCATAAAAATTACCTCCTGTCATTTATAAGTATATTTTTATTCAAAAATATTTTTCAACGCCTCTATAAGCAGCGTGTTTTCGTCATGCCCGAGTATGCAGAAGCGGAAAAACGTCTCGTCAAGGAACGGAAAATTCTCCGCATCTCGTATCAGTATATTCTTTTTGATAAGTTCAAGGAAAACTTCGCGCGAGGTCGTTCTGCCGTCAAGTATCTTCACAAGGAAGAAGTTGGACTGCGTGTTATACAGTTTAAGCGCCTTTATTTTGCCAAGTTCCGTATAAAAGCGCGTTCTTTCGGCATTTATCAGCTCTATCGTCTCTTTTATAAAGCTGCGGTCGGTAAACATCACCTTGCCTGCAAGTTCCGCATAAACATTTACGCTCCACAGATCCTTTTCGGCATTTATCTTATCGAGTATCTCCCTGTTTCCCGTAATGCCGTAGCCCAGACGAAGCCCGGGACAGGCAAAAAACTTGGATGTGCCGCGCACTACCGCAATATTGTCGTATGTATCGGCTATTTCCGCCGCCGAGATGTGCTTTGACGGGTCGGAAAACTCCACATAGGTCTCATCCGTCATTATAAAACAGCCGTGCTTTTTGCACCTTTCGGCTATTTTTGCGGTCTCCTCCGCCGTGAAATAGGTGCCCGTGGGGTTGTTCGGGCTGCAAAAGACCAGCATATCCACACTGTCGTCTATGGGCAGTTTTTCAATATCGGGCACAAAATCCCTCTCCTCATCCAGAGGATAGAGAACAACATCACAGTTTATCTGTTCGAGTATGCGCAGATATTCGGAATACGCAGGTGAGATTATAACGCTTTTTTTCGGCATTACCGCCTTGATAAAGCCCGTTATCAGCTCCGTAGAACCGTTGCCCACGATAATATGCTCCGCCTTTGCCCCCGTATAGTCGGCTATGGCGGCACGCAGAGCCGTATAGCTGACATCGGGATAGCCCGTTGCTATATCCACATTTTCCGCTATTGCCTTTTTAACGCTCGGCGGAAGCCCCAGCGGATTGACATTGCCGCTGAAATTCATAATTTTGCTTTTGTCTATACCGTAAATGCGCGCGATCTCGTCAAGGTCGCCGCCGTGAAGATTTGTGCGTGACATTTAATTGCTCCGTTATTTCAAAAGATATAAAAAGTGATTTGGAAAAGCACCGTTTTAAAGATACCCTGAATAATAAATTTCTTTTGTTCCGAACTGTGTTTCCATAAATATATATTAAAATAAATTCGGGATTTTTTCAAGCCTTTTTTACGAATTTAATAAAAAATAGTGCTTATTTTTTTATTTTGCCGTTATTTTTAACAAAATTACAAAATTCGCCATATTTTAAAAAAAATGCTTGCAATAAAGCTCGGGATAATGTAATATAATATTATATTAATGTTATATTTTAATGGACAGGTATGCAGTCATTTTACGCAGCTGTCAAAAGGAGGATAATTTATGATTTCTGCCGGTGAATTCAGAAACGGTATTACCATCGAATACGAGAACGATATTTACACAATTATCGAGTTCCAGCACGTTAAGCCCGGTAAAGGCGCGGCTTTCGTTCGTACAAAGATCAAGAGCCTTACAACAGGCGCAGTTGTTGAAAAAACTTTCCGCCCCACAGAAAAAATGGGCAAGGCACAGATCGACCGTGCCGATATGCAGTATCTTTACAATGACGGTGAGCTTTATCACTTTATGGACACAACAACATACGACCAGATAGCACTTAACGCAGATGATGTCGGCGACACACTCAAGTTCGTTAAGGAAAACGAAATGGTCAAAGTCCTCAGCCACGAGGGCAAGGTTTTCGGTATCGAGCCTCCTATCCAGGTAGAGCTTGTAATTACCGAAACAGAGCCCGGCTTCAAGGGCGATACGGCAACAGGTGCAACAAAACCCGCCACACTTGAAACAGGCGCAGTTGTTAACGTACCGCTTTTCATCAGCGAGGGTGAGGTTGTTAAGATCGACACACGTACAGGTGAGTACGTAGGCCGTGTAAACAGCTGATAATGTTTTGTCGGGGTGTGCCGCAAGGTGTTATGAACATTTTGTGTCACACCCTTTAATTTTTATTTTTCGGGGGATATTAATTATGGATACGGATATTATTTTATATATTACCGAGCATTTTATCATAATCGTACAGGTACTTGTTGTCATAATAACGATCTATGCCATAGCAACGGGCAAAACAAGGGTCTCAAAGTCATCAAGGCGCAGGAAGCCGGAAGAAGATGTCAACGATATTTTAAGAGAAAACGGACAGCTTAAAGTTATGGGAGCTTACGGTCTGCTCACTCCCGACGAGATGGCAGACGAAGCCACCTACACCACCACTTATGGCGAAAACCCTTATATCCAGAACAACACAAAAGTTATAACACATCAGGTCTGCGTGCTTAACCCGACCTTTAACAGCGAAAAATTCACGGAGTTTGCAAAGGATATTTTCAAAAGACTTGTCGAAAACGGCAGGGACTCCCTCGGCAAACTTGTTTCGGACGATATAGACACTTGGCAGCTGCCCACACGCATTGCCTACTATGATGTATGCTTTATGCACAACTACATTGCGGAGGATAAAAAGGAGAGCATAAAGCTGCTTTTCAATGTTCACACAAGTGCGCAGAGCTATTCAAGTATGGATGTTGAAAAATACCTTGTTACATTCTCGCGCGAAAATCAGATGCTCAATGTAACGCAGGGCGAAGTTATCTCAATAAACTGCCCCCACTGCGGCGGCGAGCTGAAATTCGGTCATACTGTTATCCAGAACTGCCCCTACTGCGGCAATACCGTTACTTTTGCCGAGTATGACTGGGTGCTTGAAAATGTCGAAAAAGTCAAAGACAGCACGGTGATAACCAACCGCGCCATAATAAAGAGGGATACGATGTGATGTGCGCGTTTTTTCTTGACGGCGACCTTTACGACAAGCTCAAACCGCTTATAGAAGCGCTGCTCAATACCGACACGAGCGAAGATTCACTTATAAGGATAGGTTATTTTCTTTTCTATATAGCAATACCGATACTTGCCTGTGTCATAAGCGACATATCCTTTGGCAAATGGCGGTTGGACACACTTTTAGGCGGCCTTGCGAAACCGTTGGCAAAGCCAAAAAAGATAATTTCAAACAAGGGGCAGTCCGTCTTTGAAAACGACAAACCGCACTATTACACCGTGGATTACTGCCATTGGTTCATTCAGAACAATACAAATGCCATAGTGCAGTGGATGAAAATGTTTACGCCTGATTTCAGATCAAGAAACTTTATAATTTTTGCAAAGGACGTATTTGCGCATTTCACAAAAGTACGCGATGCCGAAAAAATGGGCGGCCGTGTAAGCTTTGATGTAAGGGCGACCTATCTGCCCGACGAGATAAAGGAATATGGCAATTGTTATCTTCACAACTATATTCTCACAAACGGATATGAAAACCTTAAAGTCTACATTTCCATACCCGACGAGAATGCTTTTGAAGTAGATGTGATGCAGAGTTTTTTTCTTACCTTTTCAAAGAAAAATCCGCTTGTGGGTGTTATAGACGGACAGTTTCTCAATATCGAATGTCCAAACTGCGGCGGCAGTATAGATATGAAAGCCGATTCACGCAATATCTGCCCGTACTGCGGCGGCACCGTGACTTTTGCGGAGTCCGACTGGATACTTACAGGCATTGAATTGATAAAAAGCGATACTCTCATCTGCAACAATGCTGTCATAAAATCTTATTAAAAAAGAGGGATGAAAAAGAGATGAAACGAGGGATGACCAAAAAAATGAAAAGATTTATTGCCGCTTTATGCGGTGTTTCATTAATGCTCGGGCTGCCTTTGAGCGTATGGGGCGGCGACGATCTGTCAAAGGGTGCCATACTTGACACAATTATGCAGACTGCCCCGAACTACACCTCTTATATTGCGCCCGAAGATATAGTCAGCGGATACAATGACGGGGACTTCCGCGCGGAAAAGCTGGCAACGGATACTGAGATGCTTGTGATGCTCAGCCGTGCTTTCCCGAATATGCCCGTACCGCAGGGCAACAACCTTATAACCATGCCAAAAAAAGCCGACCTTTCCGCAGCCCCCGAATGGGCGCAGAAAAACCTTGAATATCTTAACACAAGGGGCATAATACCCGTTGGCACGGTGCTTGACGACAGCGTGACAAAGGACGAACTGACACTTTATTTAAGACGTATATGGAAGTATTACGGCAATGATATAAAGGACGATTTTTACACCGCCGTAAACCACGATAAATTAAGCGCGGCAAGACCCGTGCAGGATTATTTCTCGGGCACTTTCAACGATGCGGCGCACGCCAACACGCAGGAAGTGCAGGATATAATAACCTATATAGTAAACCTTGGCGCAAAGAACGAAAAGCAGGCAAAAATAAAAGCTGTTTACCTCTCTGCACTTGAAATGCAGCGCACAAGCGGAGGTATCGAGCCGTTAAAGCCCTATCTTGACAAAGTTAAGGCTGTCAGGAATGCGAACGACCTTACACAAGCGTTTATCGACTGCGATAAAGGCATATACACAAACGGTCTTATCACCTTCGGCATAACCGTTGACAGCAAGAACACCTCGCGTTATCTGCCCTGTGTGAATTTGTATGAGCCGTCGTTCACCTATGAAGATTTTGCAAGCGACAAATACAAAACCGCTTTTATAAACTACGCAAAAGCGCTTTTCCTTGCAGGCGGCAGGAGTGATGCGGATGCACAGGCAAAGGCGGAGGAGATATACGCTTTTGAAAAAGGTCTTTCAATGCACTGCCTGCGCAGCGAAGACCTCGCAAATGTGGAAATGACCTATAACTTACAGTCTTTCGGCGACCTTTGCAAAGAATACGGCTTTATCGACCTGCATCAGATAGCTCTTGCGGAGGGCTTTGACCTTAAAGACAGCGATATGGTGCTCGTGCCCGATGTCGGTCTTTCCTACAACCTTGCCGCAAGCTGTTCGGGTGACAGGGAGCTTACAAAAGACCTTTCCGAAATATCACTGCTTGCGATATATGCACCCCTGCTCTCTCAAAACTGTACGCGCGCAAGCGAAAATTTCAGGAATACGGTATACGGCGCAGACGGCGCAATGAACTATACCGTGCAGGAACGCGCGGTGATCACCACCAAAAACTATATGAGCGATTATATAAGCGAAATGTATGAGGATATGCTGCTCAACGACAGCGATGTCAAGGCAGTTGAAGAAATAACGAAAAGCATAATCGCAAACTACAAGAAAAAAATATCTTCAAACACATGGATGAGCGAAGCCACAAAGGCAAAGGCGATAAACAAGCTTGACAAAATGGGTATAAAAATAGGCTATGGCAGCGGTTCTGCGGACTATCTTGCCTCCGCCCGTTTAAGTGAGGAAAAGACCCTGTTTGAAAACACGCTTGAAATATCCGCCGCTGCACACAAATGGGTGCTTGAAGCAAAGGATAAGCCCGTTGACAGAAATATGTGGGCAATGGCGGCATATGATGCAAATGCCTGCTACCTGCCCACAACAAACGAAATGGTCCTGCCTGCGGGCATACTCAAAGCGCCGTTTTATTCTTCGACCGCAAGCCGTGAGGAGAATATGGGCGGCATAGGCATAGTTATAGCGCACGAGATAAGCCATGCCTTTGACAACACGGGCGCTGCCTATGACGAATACGGCGATTACAAGAATTGGTGGACGGAGACCGACTACAAGCATTTTTCGGAGAAATGCTCC
>JAGAHK010000235.1 GCA_017627115.1 Bacillota bacterium
ACGATTGATAATGATTGAATTTATTTTATAATTTACAAAAAGCATCGTGTTGAGCGGTGCTTTTTGTATGTTCATAGAAAAATAAAAAAAATCAAACAAAAATTCGATATAATTATGTGAAAAATACATAAATCGAAAATAAATTCGATTTTTCGGTTGATTTTATACTCCGTTTATGTTATCATTATAAAAAGATAAACGTAAGGCGGAGGCGGTATTATGCAGAGGGAATACATAGCTATAGATCTGAAAAGCTTTTATGCATCCGTGGAATGTGTCGAAAGGGGACTTGATCCTCTTACGGCAAAGCTTGTTGTAGCAGACCCGTCAAGAACGGAAAAAACTATATGCCTTGCTGTATCGCCTGCGCTGAAGGCTTACGGCATATCGGGCAGGGCAAGACTTTTTGAGGTATATCAGCGCCTGGCAGAAGTAAAGGCAATGACGGGCGAGACTGTGGATTTTATTACCGCAGTACCGCAGATGCGCAAATATATGCAGGTATCTACGGATATTTACGGCATCTACCTTAAATATATTTCACCGGAAGATATCCATGTATACAGTGTGGATGAGGTCTTTATAGATGTAACGGGTTATCATATGATATATAAAAAAAGTGCGCGTGAGATAGCTGCAATGCTTATAAGTGAGATCCTGAAAAAAACAGGGATAACCGCAACGGCAGGCATAGGCACAAATCTTTATCTTGCAAAGATAGCTATGGATATTTATGCCAAACGTAAGCCTGCGGATAAAGACGGAGTACGTATCGGCAGTCTTAACGAGGAAAAATACCGCCGCTTTATGTGGCCGCATATGCCTATAACTGATTTTTGGCAGGTCGGGCGCGGTACCGCAAACAGGCTCTATAAATATTCCATACATAATATGGGCGAGCTTGCGAGGGCAAGTCTAAAAAATGAAGAACTGCTTTATCGTGTTTTCGGCATAAATGCAGAGATACTCATTGACCATGCATGGGGGATCGAGCCGACATTGATGCGCGATATTAAAAGTTACAGACCTACCGTAAACTCTCTTTCATCGGGGCAGGTTCTGCATTGCCCGTATTCTGCCGAAAACGCGCGCATAATCGTTTATGAGATGGCAGAAGATCTTGTGATGGATATGGTGCGTAAAAGACTTGTTACGGACAGTGTGACCCTTGATATAGGTTATGACAGGGAAAATGTAAAAAACGGCAAATATAACGGCAGCGTGCATATAGACCTTTACGGCCGTACTGTACCCAATCATGCGCATGGTACCGTGCATTTTGAACGGCCGCTTAGCTCATCGGTAAGGATAATAACTGATACGGTCGATCTGTATGACCGAATTATAAACAAAGACCTGACCGTAAGACGAATAACGATAAATGCAAACAATGTGGCAGATGAAGACAGTGTGGCAGATCAGCTTGATCTTTTCGGAGATATAGGGAAATATGCCGAAGAGAAAAAATTACAGCTCGCAGAACTTGAAATAAGAGCAAAATACGGTAAAAATGCAATTTTAAAAGGCTTGAGCTATCTGGATTGCGCAAATGCGAGAGCGCGCAATGATCAGGTGGGAGGGCATAAAGCGTAGGAGGGCAGATATGATGAATAGTGATGAAAGTTTTGAATTTGAAGATATAATAGATGAACATCGCCCCGAGCATAATAACGATGATTTTGCACACAGGCATCCCAAAATGCGCCGCAGCGACAGGGCAAAGATATTTGCACCTTATGCAGCGCTGACGGGGCACAGCGATATGATAAAAACAAAAGCATTTATAACACAGCGTATGGCAGATATACGCAATATTGAGACCGATATTTACGATGATATATAAAAAAGCGGAAAACCGAAGTTTTCCGCTCAAACTGTCAAAAAAGTTATTCTAATATAAATTTTATGAATTATCAAAAAAGCAATAATTCATTTAATAAAGTAACTCAAAGCGTCGCAGACTTTAATCCGCAGGCGGAAACCGCGTTTTCGCCGAGGAGTAAAACTTGCTTTTGCTACAGATATTCGGGCAAGTGTATCTTTGATGCGCGCAGCCCGAATGCAATTTGACAGAAAACATTAGTTTTCTGTCAAGGCTGTCGACTTTATCGACAGCAAAAGCGGAAAACCGAAGTTTTCCGCTTTTTGTGACAGTATTTTATTAAACGATACCCTGTGCCATCATAGCTTCTGCAACTTTTAAGAAACCTGCGATGTTTGCACCTGCAACATAGTTGTCCTTCATACCGTATTCTTCTGCCTTGTTTGTCATTTCGTGGCAGATATTTACCATTATGCCGTGAAGTTTAGCGTCAACTTCATCAAATGTCCAGCTTAATCTTTCGCTGTTCTGGCTCATTTCAAGTGCTGATGTAGCAACACCGCCTGCGTTTGCAGCCTTTGCGGGAGCAAAGAGAACGCCTGCCTTCTGGAATACATCAATTGCTTCAAGTGTTGAAGGCATGTTAGCACCTTCACCTACAGCCTTTACGCCGTTAGCAACAAGTGTTTTTGCATCGTCTTCGTTAAGTTCGTTCTGTGTAGCGCAGGGAAGTGCGATATCACACTTGATGTTCCAAACGCCCTTGCCGTCGTGATATTCTGCATCCTTGTGAGTTTCGCCGTATTCGGAAAGTCTGCCGCGGCGAACGAATTTAAGATCCTTAACATATTCAAGATCGATACCGTTCTTGTCATATACATAACCTGTAGAATCGGAAAGAGAAACAACCGTTGCGCCAAGCTGTGTAGCCTTTTCAGCTGCGAATACAGCAACATTGCCCGCACCCGAAACAACAACTGTCTTGCCCTTGAAGCTGTCGCCCTTAGCGTTGAGCATTTCTTCTGTTAAGTATACAAGACCGTAGCCTGTAGCTTCTGTTCTTGCAAGAGAACCGCCGAATGTAAGACCCTTACCTGTTAAAACACCCTCGTAAAGACCTGTTATTCTCTTGTACTGGCCGTACATATAACCAACTTCGCGGCCGCCAACACCGATATCGCCTGCGGGAACGTCCACATCGGCACCGATGTGTCTGTAAAGTTCTGTCATAAAGCTCTGGCAGAAACGCATAACTTCGTTGTCTGACTTGCCCTTGGGGTCAAAGTCGGAACCACCCTTACCGCCGCCGATAGGAAGACCTGTAAGGCTGTTCTTGAAGATCTGCTCAAAGCCAAGGAACTTGATGATACCAAGGTTTACTGAAGGATGGAAACGAAGTCCTCCCTTGTAAGGTCCGA
>JAGAHK010000236.1 GCA_017627115.1 Bacillota bacterium
ATCTGCGGCAGGCACCGTATTTTGAAAACGCAATATGTTCACAGCTGCCAAGCTGTATAATATCGGCGATAACATCGGGCAGATAATCGTCAAACTTGACTTCAAGTATCATATCTCCCGTTTTTTCGCCTACATTTATATCCGAGACCTCTTTTTGCAGAAACTCTTTTTTGAACAGTGTGCTTCTTATATCCATATCAAAAGTGACTCTCACATTTCCCGCCTTGAAAATATAAGGTTCACGGGTGTAGGAAACAAGCACCTGCGGTCTTAAAAGCTGTGTATTGAGTTTTGTGTAAAACTCTTTTACAAGCTCCGAAGCGTTTTCGAGCATCCACTCTCTGTCACCATCAAGCAGCTTTCTGCATTCTTCCTCGCTTATCGGCGCCGAAGCTTTCAGGCAAAGATCGTTTATTTTCATCTTCTTTTCAAGAGAGATAAAAGAAAAATCATCATTGTAGTATCTTATACGGAATTTTTCGCGTCTGGCATAACCGTTTATTTTTTCAAGCAGCGCTTTGTCGCGGTAATTATCAAAATATATGCTGCGGATAAGATATTTGCCGTTAACGGTATGCGGATCGCTTTGCATAACGGCTTTAAGCCTGTTTCGCATATTCAGATAATCAAAATACGTTATCTCAAACTTCAGTTCATGCCTGTAGCGAAGTTTATTGTCCATAGTTCTCACCTCTTTTCGGTATTCTTGTTTTACGGCAATTATATCACAGCGATCTGCGGTCTTACATTTGAAACAGATTAGAATTCTATTAATTTTACTCTTAAAAAAATCAAAAAACTTACTGCAAAATGCTTGGAAAACTCAAAGGGTCAATAAGTATAATTCAAATAAAAACACTGTTTTATGGCAAATAAATAAAATTTTTTTCGATTTTTATTGAAAAATCATTCCGTATATGCTATATTAAAGAATAGAGTTTTTAAACGCCTTTTGGCATAAAAAAAATAAGACAGGTGAAAAATTTGAAATTAAGCAAAGAAAAAAAGGCTGCCATAAAGCAAAACAGCAGGATGTTTTTTGGAGTGAAGAGCAAAAAGAACAGCGAAAAAGCCGCCGATAAACGGCTGATATTTTTATTTCTGCTTTTGTTCTGCGTTTCATTGGTTTTTGTGGTGGCAAAGCACGCAGCACGCGATACATCGGAACATATCCCCGATACGTATTACAAGCTTTCGCACGTCTACGACAGCGAAGTCGAGGATTTTTCAAAACCGCTTGCAGACCCCGAAGCCGAAAACCTGAATGTAAAATCGGCAGAGGAGCTTTTGCCCGTTTCATGTTGGGGTGATAGCTTTACTGTTGCGGACAACGAATACTCTATTTCATATGCAGGTGTAATTGCGGGGCTTTCAAAAAGGATAGTATATAATATCGGCGCTCCGTCCGATTCTATCAAAGCCATAGCAGGCAGACAAGGCGGTGTACCGATGCTTACCACACCGTTTATAATACCGTCGGACAAGACACCCGTTGAAATATCGGTAGACAGCAGTATGGGCGGCAGGCTCACATTTGATTTCTCAAAAAACGCAGGTCTTAACCCCTGTGTTATAAAAGGTGTAGAGGGCATAATTTCGGAGATAAAC
>JAGAHK010000237.1 GCA_017627115.1 Bacillota bacterium
ACTTTTCAGCCCATGTTCCGCCGTAACCGTTCGGGAGCTGTAAGCCTACAAGATGACCGAAGCACCAAGACACTATATAGCCGTTACCCTCCATATATCCGTTCTTTTTATTGTTTGCACCGAGGACAGGGTATATCGCTCTTGCCACAGACGGTTTTTCAGCTATGACCAATTTATACATCGTTGTCGTCCTCCTTTTCATCTTCTACAGCATTTTCGGTATCCTCAACAGCGTTTTCTTCGGTTTTACTGCTCGAAAACATATTGTTTGCAATAGCCTGTTCGATTTCCGCGAATGTAACTTGATGTTCGTTCATAAGCTCAACGAGGCTATCCATTTTTATACGATCTACTTCCGCTCGCTCGGCTTCAACTGTTTTGGTAAGCTCCTTGACACACTTTTTTAAGGTATCAAGAGATTTTTTCTTTTCGGCAAGCGTCTTTTCGTGCTTTTTCAGACGTTCCTCCGCCTTTTGTATTCTTTTTTCCGTATTCACTTTTTTGTCCTCCTTCTGTCTTTAAGCTTTTGACGTGTTTTCAGTATAAAATATGCAATGACGATACCAAGACCTATAAAGCAGTCCACAATGCTGATATGGAATTTGTAAAACTCATCATCTTGTACTGCTGCTTCGGACGATTTTGCACCTTCTAAAAAATCCAGTATGTATTGCGTTCCGCCCATAAAAATGAAAAGAATTACAAGTACAAACAAGATCAGAGTACCGACTTTTTTAGGCGTTTTAAAGAATTTTTTAAGTTTATTCATTGATACCTCCGTTATGACATACTGCCACCGCTCAGAACGTATCCCATGATATAATCGTCAAACAATTGTTCGACCATATCCTTCCATTGCTTTTCTGTTTGTGTGAAGCCTAAATCGTCCATAACATCCTTGTTTTTTGTAATGGATATAGTCGCTTTTTTATGTTCGTGGTCGCAGTATGGGTGACCGGGGCAATATTTATATGTGACTGTTTTAGGACCGTCCGGTGTGCTTACCGTTGTAGTTCCGGTTTTACAGCCTTCGCAAAATCGCGTATGACAGTTTTTTCCGGGACAATCTAACCCGCTTGCTTCGCCATAGGAAATGTCAAAGTACTTGCTCGAGAAGTTGTTCAAATCACCGCCAGTAAAGGTAAAACTATAAATGTCATTGGCAATGTCTCCGTCCTCTACATTTTTCTCCTTTTGAAGATAGATGTATAGTAAGGCGTAGAACTCTGCGTAATCTATCTCAACAGTATCAAGTATTTCTCTGACGATAGGTTCTCCTCCGGCGTATGCTATCCAATAACCGCTCCTATTATCGGTTATAGCATCGTAAAAATCATCGTTTTCTGTCAAAAAACTATTCGCTTTATCAATTAAATTATCTTTGGTGTCCTCTAAACCTTTTTCGAGAGTGTTTTGATATCCGTGTTCTCCGAATATTATTTCATACACATTAAGCGGCGTAACCTCTTCATGTGGAAATACATAGCTTACTCCGGCAACGGTTGTATTGCTTACAGATGTAATCATTCCTGACGCAAGAGCAACTATCAAGAATAATACAATAAGAACAAGCGATATAATCAATATTATTGGCAAATGTGTTACGAAGAATGTAGCCGCTTTAGCCATTGCCTTAAATGTTACTTCTGCTGCCTTTTCAGCCGCCTGTACCGCTTTTTTAGTCGTTTCAACGGTTTTTTGTGCTGCCTTTTGAGCTTGTTTAGCCGCTTTCCTTGCATTTTGCGCGGCTTTTTTCGCTGTTTTATTTACCGCATTTTTGGCAGTATGCGGAGCGGTACGGACTGACGTAGCAATTTTTCGGGCAGTATGGGGAATGTTTTTTACCTTTCCGGGGATCTCCCTTACCGTCTTATATGTGGCTTTAGCGGCTTTTGCACTTGTTTGTATGCCGCTTTTCGCGGAAGTCGCAAGGTGTTTTCCCTCCGACGCGGTTTTATATATGTATTTAGACGCTTCTATGCCCGTATCGGACGTATCCTCTGTATTCACACTTTTAGCTTTGGTGTTAATATAGTTTAATCCGCTTCGCAGGGTAGCTTTAGGTAGAGAAACGGCTGAAAGGTTGATCATCTTTCCGAGAACCGAAGCTGACGCATTTGAAAGTTTTTTAAACCTTAAATGCGTTCTGAGCTTACGGTAGCTTTTCTTGTCGAGCTTTATTGTCTTTTTGACATCATCTATATTTCCCTCAAAATTTACCTTTGTCAGTACTCGGATCTTCTTATTACCGAACTCAACAAAGTTGCCCGACGCAAGCTCATCGGCACTGTATCTCTTTTTTAAAACTCCTATGTAATTATTATGCACCCTTCTGTACAATTTGGCATTTTGAGCATTAGGGTCATTTTTATAGTTTTCCCACGCTTCATGCTCTTTATCAAAAGCCCTGATTGCTTCATTATTTGCGCTTTTTATACGTCGTTGATTTTTCAATTCTTGATGGGACAGCTTATTTAACCCTTTTGGCTCAACCTTTTTGAGCAAGCGCCTGTTATATTCGACCTTTGATTGTATCTGACCGTTTGATGAACGGTAATACTTAAACGTTTTTACTGAATCGTGATCTGATTTCATTAAATCAGATCTATCAGGAACAGACTTTTCCTGTCCCGTTTTTATTCTGCTTTTAGTTTTTTCTTCAACTTCGCCTTTGCCGAGCAGTTTTCTTGTTTTTCTATCTAAATCCCTTTGATATAAGGCAACGGATTTATCATCCCCTTTTACCTCATATTCGGTAATATCTGCATTTTTATTTTTTCGCGTCTTGCTCTTGTCGTCAGATGAATTTATCTGCTTATTATGCAGAAACTGCTCTCTGACAGTATCACTTGCGCTGTTTGAGGACTTTGTATGAATAGTGCTTTGTTCGGACTTGTGAGCCGCAAACTCCTGTTTAGTTTCACTTTCCTCGGAGCTATCTTCCAATTTTCTTTTGTAATATTCGTCATACCCTGCCTGTTTAGGCTTTGAAACCACAGTATCCTCATTTGCCAGTCTTGCCCTTTGTGCCGCAGCATACCTACTCTTGCCGTCAGCACCTTCGGTAATACTGCTTCCGCTCGTTTTAAGTCCGCTTTCCGCCGTGTGCTTCAGACTTGCATCTACCTTATTTTCAAGGGTATCGCTATTGAGCTTGTTTACCGATTGATTTCGTTCAATCATACCTTTCGGTTTATCTGCCGTTTCTGTTCTTTTGACTTGCATTGAGACACCTCCAATATGCCGCACAATCGGATATACTGTTACCCGATTGTGCTACATATATCACATTTATTCTTCACCGAATTTCGTGGTCATTAGCTTATATAGCTTTGTATCAGTCGGAAACTCGTCCTTAAAGGGAATACAGCCGTTTGCGCCAAAGTACATAAGTCCCGAACCCGAAGGAGCGCCAACTACATATTGCATTTGCGTATCGGGGATTTTCAGAAGCCTTGCAAGCTGTTCACGGTCTGTTGCCGACTGATTGAGCATATATATGAATTCCGAGTTTGCAAGCATCGTTCTTGCCGTTGGCGAACGCAGAAGATCTTCGACATTCTGCGTAATTCCGGTCGGCACACCGCCCCATTTTCTCGCACGTTTGTAAAGCTCAAACAGGAAGTTTGCGGTTTCCTCATTTGAAAACAGCAAATAAATTTCGTCCATATAGATGTATGTTCGTCTGCCTATCTGCCTGTTCTGAAC
>JAGAHK010000002.1 GCA_017627115.1 Bacillota bacterium
GTGATAAGCTTGTGGTTTTTACGGGTCTGAGCGGCTCGGGCAAATCAAGCCTTGCTTTTGATACGATTTATGCAGAGGGGCAAAGACGTTATGTGGAAAGTCTTTCTTCTTATGCACGTATGTTTTTGGGGCAGATGGAAAAACCCGAGGTAGACAGTATAGAAGGCCTCTCTCCTGCAATTTCTATCGACCAGAAGACAACAAATAATAATCCTCGTTCTACCGTTGGTACAGTAACGGAAATATATGATTATCTGCGTTTGCTTTTTGCGCGTGTCGGTATACCGCATTGTCCCAAGTGCGGCAAAGTTATCGAAAAACAGACCGTAGATCAGATAGTTGATAGAATAATGTCTCTGCCCGAGGGTACACGTCTGCAATTGCTTGCGCCCGTTGTCCGCGGCAGAAAAGGAGAACATACAAAGCTTTTGGAAGATGCAAAAAAGAGCGGTTATGTGCGTGTTCGCATCGATGGCATAATATACGATCTAAGCGAAGAGATAACAATTGAAAAAAACAAAAAACACACTATTGAGATAGTTGTTGACCGCCTTGTTATAAAAGACGGAATACAACAGCGTTTGAGTGAATCTGTTGAAACCGTTATGGCACTTACGGGAGGTATACTTCATGTAGATATACCGAACGGTGAGACCCTGACTTTCAGCCAGCAATTTGCCTGCCCCGACTGTGAGATAAGCATTGCTGAAATAGAGCCTCGTTTATTTTCGTTCAACAACCCAAGCGGCGCTTGTCCTGATTGTACGGGTCTTGGATTTAAACTTGTTTTTGATGAAGAGCAGATAATTCCCGACCCCGAGCTTTCAATAAGTCAGGGTGCGATAAATGCTATGGGGTTTAATAATATAAAAGAGCCTAACAGTATGGCGAATTCGGTTTTCACGGCACTTGCGGAAAAGTACGGTTTCAGCCTTGATACACCGTTCAAAGACCTTTCCGACAAAGTCCGCAATACTATTCTATACGGAACAACAGATAAGATAAAAATTCCGTATTTTGTACGCGGAGAAAAGCATTTTTATGAACACCGCTTTGAAGGTCTTGTAAATACCATGCAGCGCAGATATAAAGAGAGCAGTTCGGAGTTTGCACGCGAAGAATATGAGGGTATGATGATAAGCATACCCTGCCCCACTTGTCACGGACAAAGGCTCAAACCCGAGGTTCTTGCCGTTACCGTGGCTGACAGGAGCATATCTGAAGTTACGGCAATGTCAATAAAAGATCTTAAAACTTTTTTTGACGGTATAGAACTTACAGAACGTCAGAAAATGATAGGCGAAGAAATACTTAAAGAAATTAATGCCCGAATAGGCTTTTTGGTGGATGTCGGTCTTGATTATCTGTCGCTTGACAGGACGGCAGGCACACTGTCGGGCGGTGAAGCACAGCGAATAAGGCTTGCCACACAGATAGGCTCGGGACTTGTAGGCGTGCTGTATATCCTTGATGAACCGAGTATCGGTCTGCATCAGCGTGACAATGGTAAATTGCTTGCTACACTGCGCCATTTGTGCAATATCGGCAATACTCTTATCGTAGTTGAGCATGACGAAGATACCATGCGCGAAGCCGACTATATCGTTGATATCGGTCCTAAAGCCGGCAATAACGGCGGTGAAGTAGTTTTTGCAGGCACATATAAGGAGTTACTAAAATGCGAAAGCTCTATAACGGGCGACTATTTAAGCGGCAGACGCACTATTGCCCTGCCCGATAAGCGCAGAACAGAATGTAAAAATACTTTACAGATAATAGGCGCAAGTGAAAATAACCTCAAAAATATTGATGTTACTATACCATTAGAGCGTTTTATCTGTGTTACGGGCGTTTCGGGATCGGGTAAAAGCTCGCTTGTAAACGAGATACTTTACAAAGCACTTGCAAAAAAGCTCAATCGTGCCAAAATAAAAGCAGGAAAATACAAAGAGATAAAAGGTATAGAAAACTTTGACAAGATAATTGCAATAGATCAAAGTCCGATAGGCAGAACACCGCGTTCAAATCCTGCAACATATACAGGTCTTTTTGACCTTATAAGAGATCTGTTTTCGCAAACGCCCGAAGCAAAGGTAAGAGGTTTTCAGAAAGGCCGTTTCAGCTTTAATGTTAAAGGCGGCAGATGCGAAGCCTGCTGCGGTGACGGTATAGTCAAGATAGAAATGCACTTTTTGCCGGATATATTTGTTCCATGCGAGGTATGCGGCGGCAAAAGATATAACCGCGAGACACTTGAAGTCAAATACAAGGGTAAAACTATAAGTGACGTACTTGATATGACTATAGATGAGGCATATACTTTCTTTGAAAACCTGCCCCGTCTTAAACCGAAGCTTGAAACACTCAAACAGGTAGGACTTGGATATGTCAAACTCGGTCAGAGCTCCACTACACTTTCGGGCGGTGAAGCACAACGTGTTAAACTTGCGACCGAATTGAGCCGCAAAAGCACGGGCAGAACTATCTATGTGCTTGACGAACCGACAACAGGTCTGCATACACATGATGTCAAGAAGCTTATAGGTATATTACAGCAGCTTACGGACGGAGGAAATACCGTTGTTGTTATCGAGCATAATCTTGATGTGATAAAA
>JAGAHK010000238.1 GCA_017627115.1 Bacillota bacterium
AGCTTGTGTACCGAGTTTCCCGATACATACAAGCTGAAAAAGCAAGGCGAAATCTCAAAGAACTACACCGTTCCCAAAGAATACATCACTTTCCGCAAGCCGAGAGTTATCTCCGAACAGCAGCGTGAAAGGCTTATCGAAAATCTTAAAAAGTCAAGGGAGAAAGATAGGCATTTAAAAGGGGCAAAGCGTTGTTTGCCTTGCCCCGTAGGTTATTTTTATGATTTTTCGGCAATTTTAAGTATTGCTATAACATCAAGCATATCGGGCTTTTCCTTTGTGCTGTCGGTAACTTTTGCCGCTTCAAGCTGCAATTCTGAAAGCACAGGTTCAACACCTGTTATGTATTTCATAAGCAAAGCGGCATCGGCATCTTCGACAATGTCGTTTCCATCCACATCGCCTTTAACGGGTATATCATAAAAAACCTGAATAAGTTTGTATTTGGCACTGTTTTCGGGAGAGATATAGCCTTTCAATTCAACTCCGTTTACACTTGCCGTCATTTTGTTTACAAAAAGGTAGTTTTCATCGGGTTTATAAAATACTTCCATAATGTAAGAATGTCCCTCTTTGAATACATCGTTTTTGTCCAAATAAATGTTTTCATCACTGTCATACCAATCTATGCCGTAGCCTTTTTCAGATTTGTCTGCATAAAGTACGCACCCTGCGTTGGCAGTCGGTGCAAAATCGGGTGTTTTGCCTGCCTGCGGTATACCAACCGTAATTTCGATAGCTGAAATGGTCGTTTTTTGCAAAGTACCGAAATCATAAGATAAATTTATCACTTCATCTGCCGCCTGTTCATACGCAATACCTATTGTTGCAGATGTACCGTTAAGGCTGCCCGTGACCGCAGGAGATAAGTTTTTATCTGTTGCGAAATAATAACCGTCCTTTGCTTGCAGCCATACGGAAAGAGTGTATTTGTGCCCGACTTCAAACACATCTGTATTTTTCATTATAGTCCCGTCTTTGTACCACGTTACGGGGTCTGTTTCATATAGCATCACACCATCGGTGTTTATTTCAGGTGACATATCGGGTGTTTTTCCTGCTTTTGGTGCGGTTATGTTCGCATCAACAGTTGAAACTTCGATGGGCGATATTATAATATAATAATATTCGTAATCACCCGTTAATTCCTTAACATCGGCATTTACTTTTTCCAATAAATCATTATGAGAATACTTTACAATATAACTGTCTTCGCCTATCAGATCGGAAATACTATAATCGGAAGATTCAACCAAAATATGTTCAAAACTTGTGTATCGCAGCAGGTTTATATTTTCTGCCGGCGTATCTTTTGTTATTCTGACATCTGCCAAATAACCTCGGTTACACTCAAAACCGGCATTTTCTATTATAGTGGGATAACTGTTGTAAGCCTCTTTACCCGTTATACCATTTATCATCATAGGATGAATAGCAGCGTTATTTACTATCAGCTTTCCCCCGCTGACCTTAACATCGTCTACACCTAAAGCTATACTATCCTCTACGCTTTCGCCGATGCCGTTAAGCGTTATTGTTGAGTCTGCTCCGACAATAGTTCTTCCGATGTTGTTTGTGTATATACCACCGTTTAGTGTAAGACTGCCATAGTTTACATAAAACAAACTACTATTGGTATCCTCAAGTCTGATACCGCCGTATTCCTCTGCCGAGATAGTAACATTTACTTGATTTATAAGTATCCTCCAGTTAGAAGGCATACTCTTAATTGTACAGACACATTTCCCCATATCGATATTCAGGTCTTTATCTATTTGTATCGGTGTGTTGTAAATATCCATTTCTTCCGCTTCAACTTTGATATAGCCGCCTTGCTGACAGTAATACACAAAGTATGGTCCGTTTTTTGCGATATAAGGGTCATCTTTCGTTCCCGATCCCTCTGCAAATACCGCCGTACTCATCAGCATAACCGCCGCAAGTGTAAACAGTACCGCAAAAAATCTTTTAGTTTTACTCATAAAATAATATACCCCCTTTTTATCAATAAGTATAATTTTTGATGGCTTTTCTTTTTCGTTGAATATATACAATTCTATATATACTATTATAAATTATTTTGTTCATAAAAGCAATAATAAAGTAAAGTTTCATCTTAAAAATTCAACTCTTAAATCGTATGGGTTTTGATAAAATTTGTACAATTTCCCGATAAAAACCATATAGGCAATATTTAACAATTATATGTGTACATCAGCACTTATGCCCGATTTTTCCCGCAAGGTTTATTGTTTCAACCTTTTCTTTTTCCGCATATTTCATAGTCATATACGCACCGCCCGAATTATTTTCCACCCAAAACACCACTAAATCACTTTTGTCAACTATCCACCTGTTGCGTACTTGTATAGCCTGTTTCGGTTGTACCTTGTGACTTTCGGGGCTTATAATAACATAATCATAGTATTTTCCAAAATCTTCCGCATTTTTGGTGAATTCAGCCTTTTCATACGGCATTACCCACGTTATATCGCACCTATGCTCGGCGTAGCTATGCTGTGCCTTTTTGACCGCCGATGTCGCTATTTGGTCAAAATCTCCATCACGCCCGACCATAAATTCAATATACTCGTGTTCGTGTATCAGCTTGTATATCAGATCGTCTGCCATATCTTCCGCAAGTCGGAAGTGTTCCATTCGCCTATGCCCGAAAAAAGATA
>JAGAHK010000239.1 GCA_017627115.1 Bacillota bacterium
GCCGTAGCTGCAACATTGTCCTTTGAACTCATCATGCCTATGGTATCGTTTACACGTATATTGGTGCGCATAGCGCTTGCAACAGCGTTGAATACAGCGGCTTGGTTGCCGTCAAATTCAAGCACGAGCACAAGTGTCGGGGTGGGCTCGTTTGCGCGTGTTGTCTGCATGAGCCAGCAGCGTGAAACGTATTCCTGTTCTTCGGTAAAGAATTTCTTTAACCTTGCGGCAAATTCTGCATTTACATTCTCTGCGGGAACAAGAGGAGCCTGACCCTCGGGCGCACTCACTTTTTCAGTCTTGACCATCATGCTCGGTCTTGTTTTCTCTATTTTTTCGATAAGCTCTTTTGTTACCGCAACATTTTCGCCTGCGGGATCTATAACAAAACCGTCAAAGTTTTTGCTTATTGCAAGCTGCTGAAGCTCTGCATAGGTATGCATCATAATGTGGGTGGACTTGTTTTCGCCCATAAACTTGTTGTATTCTTCGTGGCTTGTAAAAGCAAGAAGCAGGTTTTTGCCGTCGTTTTTGTTGTTGATGGAAAAATAGCTTATCTGTGTACCCGGAAGCGCCTTGCCGTTTTCGTCGGGCGGCGGTGTGATATTTACGGGCATATAGAACTTTACAAACATAAGCTCATGCACAAAATTGTTGGCATAGCTGCTGTCGCCCTTGTGTTCCTTCATTTCCTGCATGGCCTTTACAAGACCGTTTATTTCTTCTGCCATTTGTTTATTCTCCTGATTCAGTTTAATTTTCCTCTTACAAAATCCTTTATCTCCGCTCTGTCAATAACGGTCTTATGGATGATCTCGCGCTTGTCTATATCCTTGATAGGTTCGGGAATGAGTGTTTCGCTTACATCATAAAGCACTTCAAGCGCCTCAAACGGGTTGATGCCGTCATATTTATCGTCAATAGCTCTCAAAACATCCTTTGCGAATTTATACGGACTTGCCGTGGAAACAATGATGTTTGGTGTGTTGTCCTGCGATGTCTTTAAATATTTCTGGTATGAACTGTAAGCCACAGCCGTATGAGTATCCATAACATAGCCCGTTTCGGTATAAAGACTGTTTATCGCATCAAAGGTATCTTCTATAGTTGCATACTCTGCGGCGAACTCGTCATTTATTTTAAAGCTGTACTTTCCGCCGTTTGAAAGTGCATCCATCAGCTCTTTTGTCTTTGCCTCCGAACCGCTGATGTGGTAGAGCAGACGTTCAAGGTTGCTGGAGATAAGTATATCCATTGACGGGCTTACGGTAACGATAAACTCGCGGTTTATGTCATAATCACCCGTTGTTATAAAGTCGAAAAGCACCTTGTTGTCATTTGATGCACATATAAGCTTGTTAACGGGCAGACCCATCTGCTTTGCATAATAGCCTGCAAGTATATTGCCGAAATTGCCCGTAGGTACCGTAAAGTTCACCTTGTCGCCCATTTTTATCTCGCCTGCATCCACAAGCTGTGCATAAGCGTAGAAGTAGTAAACTATCTGCGGCGCAAGTCGGCCTATATTTATGCTGTTAGCGGAAGAAAAAACAAAGCCTTTGCTTTTGAGTTCCGCCTTAAATTCGTTATCGGTAAATATCTTCTTAACGGCTGTCTGTGCGTCGTCAAAATTGCCCTTGATAGCCGCTACACAGGTGTTTGCACCTTTCTGTGTGACCATCTGCGCTTTTTGTACGTCACTAACGCCGTCTTCGGGGTAGAACACGATTATCCTTGTGCCCTCAACATCAGCAAAGCCCTCAAGAGCGGCCTTGCCCGTGTCGCCGCTTGTGGCTGTGAGGATAACTATCTCCTCGGTCACACCGTTTTTCTTTGCGGCTGTTTTTAAAAGATAGGGCAGTATGGAAAGTGCCATATCTTTGAATGCTATCGTTCTGCCGTGGAAAAGTTCAAGGAAGTTTGCCTTGCCTGCCTTAACGAGCGGTGCGATAAGCGGTGTGTCGAATTTTTCATCATATGCGGAGTTGATGCAGTAACGCAGCTCATTCTCCGTGTAGTCGGTAAGGATAAGACGGAGTACGCGGTATGCAAGCTCACGGTAGTCAAAATGTGTTATCTCACCGAGGTCAAAATCAATTTTAGGTATGCTTTCGGGCACGTAAAGACCGCCGTCATCGGCAATGCCTTTTACAATGGCCTGACTTGCGGTGATATGATTTTTGTCACCTCTTGTGCTTTTAAACATAATATTCATATTATCAGTCCTCTTTGGTTAAAATTTTTGTTACA
>JAGAHK010000240.1 GCA_017627115.1 Bacillota bacterium
TAAGATAAACCCATTTTTTTGAACAAACTAAGATTTATTTATTCAAAAACGGGTATCTTTGAAAATCAGGGTAAAGACAAATGCAGACAGAATCAACGAGAGCGGCGAAAACCGACGAAAACGCAGCATAATAGCATAATTGAGAGGGTTTAAAGCAGCTGTCGGAAATTAAAACAAATTTGACAAACCCATATTTTTCAGAGTTCCCAAAATTATGTTTTAAAGAAAATCCAAAGCAAACTGCGGGAATATTATGAAAGATTAATTATTAAATCCTGCATTTCCCGATTTTTTCTTTCCGTTTGCCGATCTTTTCGGTATATGCTTTGAGTTGAAAACGCGGATACCGCCGCCTGTGTATACTTTCTGCATGACTTTAGCGGTATATATGGCATCGCTCAAAGCATTATGAAACGGAATATCGGTCTCCATCTCAAACATCTCAACGGCATTTTTAAGCCCTATATTTCTGCCCCTGCCGTATTTCAGATACTTTGCCGTTATCTGCTGAACATCTATATATTCCGCAAGAATATCCCCCTGTACTATGCCGTAATAGGAAAGGTTGCGGTATAATGCGCGAATATCACTGTTGCCCCAAACGCAGTAAATACCGCTGTTTTTCGCAAAAGCGCTGAATTTTTCATATACTTCGGCAAAATGCGGTGCAGCGTTCAGTTCATCGGCTGTTATGCCCGTCATTTTCGCAACATAGGGATGCAGTCTTTTATAGATCTGCGGTTTTATATAAGACGAAAAACGTCCTGTTTCTTTTAGGTTTTCATCAAGCCTGACAGCCCCTATCTGTATTATTTCAAACCTGCATTCGGGGTCGGGTTCGATATGCTTTTCGCCGAAATCAAAAGCCTGATTGAATTCAAGATCAATAACTGTATACATTTTCTTCCTCAAACACCTTTTAAAGCTATATCCATCAGAGGTCTCCCCTGATAACTTCCCTGACTGTTTCGATAAATGCGTTGCGTATTTTGGTATTTGTACTGTTTTGCTTATACGCGACCGCGAGTGTCCAGCTGAAACCGTCATTTATACGATAGTATTTCGGCGGTCTGACAAGACCCGCAAAACGCACTGTACTCTCGGGCACGAACGAGAAACCCGCACCGCTTGCCGACAAACGATGTGCGGTATCGATACTGCCTGTTTCCATAACTATTTTAGGTCTTATGCCCGCACTTAAAAACGTGCTGTCCGTTATTTGCCTTATCCTCTGTTCGGGGTGCATAAGTATAAAGCTTTCATCTTTAAGATATTTAAGGTCGATAAGCGGATAAGGGCTGCCCTGCTCGGTCGTTTCATGCTCCGAATAAAAATCGGGCGGTGCCGCAAGATAAAGCTCCTCTGTAAGGATAGGCGTATAATCTATATTCTTGTTAAGAACGGGCAGGTTTATCATGCAAAGGTCGATTTTGCCCTCAAGAAGCATATTTTCAAGCTGAAATGATGTAGTCTCGGTTATATTGAGTTCAACACCCGGATATTTGCGCTTGAACACAGGCAGTATGGCAGGAAGAGGATTTGATGCCTTTGACGGCGTGAGCCCGAGGTTGAGCCTGCCCGATTTAAGCTGTGATGTCTCGCGGATCCTACGGTTGAGGGTATCAAGCTGGTCGAGGATGTTAAGAGCAGTCTCGACATAAAGTTCACCTTCATAGGTGAGTGCAAGCGGATTTGCCGAGCGGTCAAAAATGGTAAATCCAAGCTGATTTTCAAGCCTGTTGATATATTGGCTCAATGACGGCTGCGAAATAAAAAGCTTTTTTGCGGCACGCGAAAAATTCTTTTCTTCCATAACCGTAAGCACATATTCAAATTGTTTAAGATCCATATTATCACCGCCTGCTTTTCATGATCGGTACTGCATTATACTGTTTGTGTTTTGATATCCTCAAACAAGCATTATAGTATAATTATATAACAAAAAAACTATAAAGTAAAGCAAAGTTTATTATACAAAAGCTATGATTTTTTATAATTTGAGCATTATCGCAACTGTTTTTACAAAGCCTGCCTTCTTATAAATATGCCCTAAAGCGCCGTGCAGGCTTATAAAAGCATTAAGACACTCTTCTTCGCCCGGTTTTTCGGGCGAATACAGTATTCTTTCCACTGTTTCTGTCACAACATCGGCAGAACGCATATATTTTGAAAGCTCTGCGCACATTTCTTTATGAGAAGGGTTTTCAAGTGTCCCAAGATATTCAAACACCGCCATTATATAGGTATAAATGCCTATTACCGAGTCTGCATTTCTGCGCGAGAATAAAGCAAGTCGCTTTATATGCCTGAAAAGTATCCTTAAAACACAGAAAAAAAGAGCAAGGATAACTGCCATACCCGCCGCACTTATCAGATATATGCCTATGCCTGCAGTGACTTCCTTATAATACTCCGTACGTTCTTCGGGTGTAAGTTCCTCATGACGCGATTCAAGCAAAAGTGTCATAAGTTTGCCGCCGAGGGTCTCGTCCTCTTTTTTCTCGGTCTCGAGTTCGTCCGCACCGGGTGTAAGCTCAACAGGTGTCCAGCCGTAACCGTCCTTATAGATTTCAACCCAGCCGTGGGCATAAATATCGCTGACCTTTACGGTAACGGGATAGGGTGAGATCGCAGCACCGCCCTCCCCGACCCAATCGCGAGGATCTTCGTTTTCATGCACGACCTCGTCCTCATACATTCCCGGAGCGTAATCGAGAGCATAGCCCTCCACATAGCGCGCAGGTATACCCAAAGTACGGTAAATAAGAGTTCCTGCCGAAGCAAAATGCGCACATAGTCCTACTTTGTTCTCAAAAAGGAAATAATTTACAAA
>JAGAHK010000241.1 GCA_017627115.1 Bacillota bacterium
TATTATATCATACTTTATATTTTCAAGCAAGCGTATATTCATACGGTCGTTCACAAGCACCATTTTAAGCCTGTCCTTTGCCACCTGCCGTGAATCGCCGCTTTTTTTCATAAACCAGAACAGCATTTTGTGACACCCCTTTTACATGATCTCATTTTTTGAAAAGTTTTTTCAGTTTGTCGGTAAAAGTTTCTTTTTTGTCAAGGTCAAGGAAAGGCACTTCATGGCCTATTATCCTCTGTACGATATTGCGGTAGGCCTTGCCCGCAAGCGAGTCTGCGGAGACCACGGCAGGTTCGCCCTTGTTTGCACACACGACAATATTTTCGTCATCGGGCACTATGCCAAGTATATTTATCGCAAGTATCTCGCTTACATCCTCAACGCTCATCATATCGCCGTTTTTCACAAGCTGCGGACGTATGCGGTTGAGTATAAGCATCGGGCTGCCAAGTCCGTTTGCATTCAACATACCGATAACACGGTCGGCATCACGCACCGCCGATACCTCGGGCGTTGTGACCACGATAGCCCTGTCCGCGCCCGCTATTGCGTTGCGGAAGCCCTGCTCTATGCCCGCGGGACAGTCGATTATAACATAGTCAAAGTCCTCCTCGCGCAGATTTTGGCAAAGTTTCTGCATCTGTTCGGGATTAACTGCATCCTTGTCCTTTGTCTGCGCCGCAGGCAGCAAAAAGAGGTTCTCACAGCGTTTATCGCGTATAAGTGCCTGTTTAAGACGGCAGTGTCCCTCAACAACGTCTATAAGGTCGTACACTATCCTGTTTTCAAGCCCGACGATAACATCGAGATTGCGAAGCCCGATATCTGCATCGAGCATTGCCACCCTTTTGCCTGCAAGCGCAAGCCCTGTTCCTATGTTGGCAGAGGTGGTCGTCTTGCCTACACCGCCCTTGCCCGAAGTTACAACGATTATTTCACTCATATGTATTTCTCCAATTTGTTAAGTACGTTTATCAAGTACGTTTTGCGTTAACTATACTATAGCATATTTTCGCGCAAAACGCACTATCTTTCGTAAGCAAATTCCTACAAAAAACGCTTTTTAACGCTTCACCGTATACTGTGATGCAGTCTCCGGGGTGCCTTTTGCGTTAAGATAACCCCATATAACATCCTTGCCCACCTGATATGCGGGGCCTGTGTCGTTGGTACCGAAAGGTATAATGACAGCTACCGAGATCTCGGGATCCTGATACGGCGCAAAGGCAACAAAAGTCGTATGTTCGCTTCTTTTGCTCGACTCCTGCGCAGTACCCGATTTAGCCGCGACATCAATAGGATAATTCTCAAAGTATTTCTTTAAAGTACCGTTTTTACCCTGCGTTACCTGCAACATACCGTAATGTATCGCTTTCAGGTTCCTCGGCGATATATTCAGTTCTTCTTCTACAACAGGTGTGTATTTCTGCTTGACCTCGCCTTCGCTTGTGATGACCGAATTAAGGAAATGCAGCGAATACCTTGTGCCGCCGTTTGCAAGCGTTGCAACATATTTCGACAGTATGGCGGAAGTATAGTTGTTAAAAGCCTGACCGATAGCCGTTCTTATGGTATCACCGTCCGTCCAGCGCAGCTCATACGGCTCTATATCGGGGTTTCTTGCCGTGTAGATATATTTTTTGTATTCGGGACCCGAGATATTGCTCGGATAACTTTTCAAAGCATCGTAAAGTTCGTATATCTCAACGCCCGTCGGGCTGTCAAGACCGTAGGCGCGCATATATCTGTTGAGAGTGTCAA
>JAGAHK010000242.1 GCA_017627115.1 Bacillota bacterium
AAACCGCGTTTTCGCCGAGGAGAAAAACTTGATTTTTCAAACCTTACAGGCATCAAGTGACAGCTTGCTGGCGCGCAGTATGACTGCAAATTTGGCAAAAAACCTGTTTTTTGCCAGAGGGTGGAGCTTAATGCGACACCCTCTTTTTAGGTCATACAGATGTTTTCAACCCCGAGTGCAAGCAGCATCACGCCCGAAAGCAGGCTGCAAAAACGTCCTCCGCCTTTTATATCCAGATATTTTCCTATAATTATTCCGAGATTTATAAAAAACGGCTGCATTATTATCACGGCGGCAGGCAAAAACAACCCTGTTTTGCCGCTGCCCGTACAGGCTATACAACTGTCCACTGACAGCGCGAATGCAAGAACGGAGGCTTCTTTCCCGTCAATGATGCGGTTGTTGTCGGTGTCGCTTGTTTCGGGTGCGGTTATAAGACCAAGCAGGGGTATGTCTTTCAGAAACCCCGTCTCCTGCAATATTATGATAAAACCCGTCAGTGCAAGCAGTATGCCGCCTATCGTCTTTCCCGTTTTAAATATAACAAGCATCCTGCCGAAAAAAGCGGACAGTATAACAACAACGGCACCCGTCAGGAAAAACGCCGTCCAACCGTCCGCGGAAAAACGCATTTTGCCTGCACCGCAGGCTATGCCTACCGCAAGTGTATCTATGCAAAGCGTGATCGCGGCTATTATAAGATATATTTTCATTTTTATCGCGTACTCCCATTTTTGCCATACTATGCATTGGTGAGTAAAAGGGTTATCACATTTTTTTGCAAAAAACCTCATCAAATTTTTTAGGTTTATCATTTTTCGACTTTTTATTGCAATATCTTTAAAAATATGTTATATTAAAATGCATACGTTGAATTTTCGGGGTGAGTCTATGGATAAAATAAGTATCAGACAGGCTGTAAGAGAGGATATGCCTGCTATAAACGGCATATTGAACTATGCCACGGTAAACACAAACTACAATCTCAATACAAAGCCGCGCAGTGAGGAAAAGGCGCTGGAGTGGTTCGATGCACACAAAAAAGATGGTTATCCCGTTGTTGTTGCAGAGTTTGGCGGCAAGGTGATAGGCTGGGCTTCACTGTCGCGTTTTCGCGAGTATTCGGGTTATAACACCACGGCGGAAGTATCGGTATATGTCAGTGTAAATCATCGCCATAAAGGGGTGGGGACAACGCTTCTCACCACGCTTATGACCATGGCGGAGGGAAAATATCACTGTCTTGTTGCGGTTGTTACCGATAACAATTGGGCAAGCCTTGCGCTGCATACAAGGTGCGGTTTTACACCCAATACCACCTTCCATGAGATAGGTTTCAAAAACAATGTTTACATCGACATAACCTTTATGACAAAGATACTCGACAGGGAGATCAACACAAACGGTCTGTAACATAAACGTAATTTGTAATTAAGCGCAATATATGTTATTATAGAACAAAGACCGTAATTATATAGTAAGCGAATTAAATAATCGGACTTAAGCTTGCTTAAGGCGGATTATTTATGAGCCCCATCCTATAGTGAACGTCCAAATATTTTTGACGTTCACTATAAAACGGAATGATCGCAGGTGAATTATATGAAGCACTTTGCATATTTATGCGCCTTATGTCTTTTGCTGTCAGGCTGCGGAAATGTCAGGCAGACTTCTCTCGATACGGGTTATGTCATAGATACGGGCAGCATTGCAAAAAACACCGAGACAATTGAACAGATACTTAAAGAAAAAGTCTGGAACTACGATAACGACAGCTTTTCTTTCAATGCGGGCGGCGATCTGTCGCGCGGTGACGAAAGATTTGCCGCTGCGGTGGAAGCGTCAAAAAGTGCAGGCATAAATACGATGCGCCTTGAAAACGGTGCCGAACAGACTATGACGGCTGCCGTGCAGCTGCTTGCGCCCGATATGACAGAAGCGGGCACTGCGTATTTTTGTTTCAACAAAAAAACTCTGCTCTGCGGTTACTATGTTTACAATGATGTTGTTTACAGTCTGGACAACAAATACCCCTTTGAATATGAAAAGCCGTTTTCGGCTGTTGAGAATAAAGATGCCGTTAAAACCTACAGTCTGACCGAGCCCGAACAGAGTTTTAAGAGCGTTTCTTATATTTTCGGGGGCGAGACTGCCGTGGCAAGCGGAAGTGCGCTTTTGCTTTACACAAAGACGGACACGGGCTTGAAGAGAAAAGAAACTTTGAGTTACGACAGCGACTTTATCCCCGTTTCTGCGGTGTCAGACGGCAATACCGTTGCCGCATTGCTTGACACATACGAAACTGTGGTAAATGAAAACGATTTTGAGGAGTCCGAAGAGGAGGAAACGGAAGTTTTCAACACCAAGTCCTACCGTGCGGAGTTTCTTGATAACAAAGGTGATGCCGTATATCCGCCGCTGGAGCTTGATCTTAGCATATATACTTCGGTAGCGCTTGTTGATGAAAACACTGTGGCGCTTGCAAGAAACAAGGCGATAGACCTTTTTGAATACAAGGACGGTGAATGGAGCAAGATACGCCGTCTCGGCATAAACTGCGATGCGGAAAAAATGCTCTGCGAGGATATCGACGGCGACGGTATAAAGGAATATATCATATCCGACGGCGTGAATATCCATGTCTGCAAACAGGATGAAAACAGGCTGCGTCTTGCCTGGAGCACGCATTTTGATATGAACGACCTGACCGATATTTTTGTGGGCGATGTCAACGGTGACGGTGTTAAGGAACTGTATGTCAACAATTCAAACGGTTTTGCGGTCAGGTATGTGCTTGGACAAAACGGATTTGAGGTATACGGCGGCGGTATTGTCACAGGAGATAATGCCTACTATGCGGTCGGCGATATTGACGGCAGCGGAAGCTGTGATTATATGAAGATAGTATCCGATGAGGATAGCGAAGATATTAAAATTTATTGTTCTGAAAGCTGAAAGACCAATGTTATGCAAAGCGCATACTGCCGAAGCATAACATTGGTTTTTTGCGGAATTACAAAAGGAGAGATATTATGATAAAACGGCTTGCAAGATGTGTTTTTGCCGTTGTTTTTGCCGTGCTTTTATGTACGGTGACGGCAAGTGCGCAGCTGCCGCCCGTTGCCGAGGCTGTGCTTGGTGAAAGGCTGGTAACGGCAAGGTTCAGGGAAAGTCTGCCGCCCGTTGCCGAATATATTTTGTTTGAGATGAACAATATAGGCGAAAATTTTACGGATGAGCGTGAAGAGGAACCCGTTATAAAGGAGAGCAACTGGGACGATCTGCCCGAGGGTGAGCTTTCAAAGGACGATATAACGCCGTTTTTGCTTGCTTTTACAAACAATGACGGTGCGCCCGAACTGCTGACACCGCGTGACGGTGCCTTGCTGCCCGATAATTCAAATATCCATATACGCATAAAATACGACGGCACGGAGGAATGTTTTGCCGAGATAAACAGTACCGTCAGTAGTTCTTTTATTAAAATTGAAAACAATGAATTGGTCATATTGAGCAGCAAGCTTGTCAGAGGTCGCGAATATCATCTGCGTGTGCGTGCGGGCTATAAGTTTTCAAAGCTTGTTTCGTTCCGTGTCGGCAGCAAATACGAGGACGAGATAGCGCGTATCATCGCAAATACCGATATAGTTGCGGTACGGCCGCGCATAAGCAAGGATAAGATATTCCCCAACGGATTTTTCCATTCGGAGGAAGAGGCGGATGCAAATATGGCAACCATAACCGTAAAAGTTTGGCGCGCAAACACCACGGAAGTCGAAGTGGACGAGGAAGAAGTGGTCGATGAGATAGTAAGGACAGTATCTGTGCCCGTAACAAGGTTTTTAAAGGAAACGGATGAGTCGGATATAGAGGATGCCCTGGAAAACAGAAGCGTAAGCGGCATACGCGGCGCAGCCGAGGATGATGAAAAAACAGAGGAAATTATCGGGACAGATGAAGCTGTGGAGGGCGGTTTAGAGACCGCCGCTGCGGAAGAGTCGGAAGAAGCTGCCGAAGTCGCGGAAGATGCCGAAAGCGGCGGGACAGACGCCGAAAATGCCGCAGATGGCAGCGTTGAGCCGAAAAATGAGGACGAAAACGAAGATCTGTTAAAAGAGAGCGATAATAACGATACCAATAACGGCAATATTATAGAAGAAACAGAGAACGAGCCTGTCGAAAAAACCGAAAATACAGAGGAAGATGCGGGCGAAAGGGTGGAGACCGTTGAGGAATACACCGAGATAACCACGATAGAATATATCACAAAGACCGTAAGGCGCACGGTAAACCGCGGCGAATTGTATTCTTCCACTATGCAGATAACCGTTAACCGCGCACTTGCGGATACCTATACCGCTATATTTGACGAACTTTATGACATAAGGTTCCCGATAGAGTCGGCAGGCTGTTATAATTGGCGCGACACAGCAAGCGGAAGAATATCGGAGCATGCACTCGGTACCGCAATAGATATAAACCCCGATCAGAACTACTGTGTTTACGGCGACGGTTCGACTGTCGGCAGCTATTGGCGGCCTTATGAGGATATTTATTCCGTAACGCCGGAAGTGGTAAATATCTTCCGCAAGTATAATTTCAGCTGGGGCGGAAGCTGGGTAACACCGCAGGATTATATGCATTTTTCATATTTCGGTACATAAAACGCTGAAATATGAAAATGCTCTAATAATAATTTTAATGTTTTTATTAATGATTTATTAAAAAAATGATGAACAAAATGTGAACACTGTGAACGTAAAATATGAAAAAATACAAAAAATTCGCAGTAATACAACGGGAAAAATTAATAAGAAATTAAACATAGAAGTTACTTTGCACAAAAACCTGCTCTGAACGATGATGAAGAAGTGATGTGGCGTTGTAAGAAATGATGTAAAAAATGGGGTGTAATTTGTGTATTTATAGTGCATAATTACTTGATATTAATATTTTGTTAATAATTTTCCATAGATTTACAAAAAAATAAAAAAAGTACTTGCATTTTGTGAACAATCTATGTATAATGTAATTACAAACAAAACAAAACATAATTAAAAAAATTAAAGGAGGCAAAAAATTATGTTAAAAAATTTACAGGCTAAGTTAAAAGATCAGAAAGGTTTCTCACTTGTAGAACTTATCGTAGTTATCGCTATCATGGTTATCTTGATCGCTATGTTAGTACCCAACGTTGTTGGTTACATCAAGAAAGCTAACTGGGCAACAGAGCAGAACGGTGCTTCTACTGTATTCTCCGCAGCTCAGACATACGTAACTGACTACTATGCAAAGTACGGCCAGAATCCTACAGTTCCTACACTTGAGGCTCTTAAGGATGCTAACCTTCTTACAAAGGCTCCTGCAATCAATTACTCTATCTACCTTGCAACAAACGCTGATGCAGCTGTTGACTATGTAGCATGGTCTTCAAAGAACTCTCCTGACGGCAACGAAGGTCGTTATCCTATCAACTAATTTTTAGTTTGATCGATTTTTACAGAGTTTAAAACTTAACTTATTTACTAAAGTAGGTTGGCAGCTATGCCAACCTACTTTTATTAAGCGGGGTTTTTTATGAAAGTTTTAAAAAATGGGGAATATTTATCGGCTTTTTTAATAAGTGTTATTATTGCTCTTGTCGGCTTTGCGGCGGCAGGGGTGTATCCTTTTGGTGAATATGCGGCTGTATGCTCGGATATGGAGCAGCAGTTTCTTGACCTTACCGCAGGCTTATTCAATAATATAAAAAGCGGCAAGGGTATTTTTGTTACATACAGCGGCGGCATGGGGGTCAATTTGCTTGCCTGGTCCGCTTATCTTTTATACGACCCGCTGAATATCCTTTTTTTGTTTTTTGATGTAGAATATTATCAGGAAGTTTATCTTGTTATAGATATATTAAAATACGGTATTATCGCTTTGTGCGCATCCGTATTTCTTAAAAAAAGCAATTACACCGCACTTTCGGGCAGGTTCAATATTGCGCTTGCGGTGCTTTATGCTTTTGGCAGTTTCTGCCTTAAATCAATGATAAACGTAATGTGGCTTGGCAATGTGGCAGCTTTGCCCATAGTCATGCTCGCTATCGAACGTGTTATTGAAAAAAAGAAAACGGGACTTTTGTTTTTTTCCTTTCTTTACTGCACGGCTTCAAACTTTTATCTTGCTTTTGCTACAGGCTTGTTTTGCCTTATGTATTTTGTTTTCTACTATATTAATGTATCGGGGCAGAAAGATGCCAAAGATGTCTTGAAAAGTGTTGTGCTCTGCGGTGTTTCCGTTGCTTTGGTCGGCGGCTTGTGCATGGCATTTATCATCCCTGCATGGACAAATATCTCGGGTGCCTATGATGAAATGTTCGAGGACAACATTATCGGCAAGTTCATAGAATGGAAGCCTGTGTATATAGCAATGTTTCTTACGCTCATCCAGCCGACATCGGCCGTTGCAAATGTGATACACGGCTTTTTCGGAATTGTGCCGCTCTTTCTTGTGATACTGTTTTTCTTCGGTACAAATATCGGCAAAAAAGAAAAAATATCCGCTTTTGTGTGGATATTGGTGATGCTTCTGAGCCTTATGTTAAGGCCTTTGTACCTTGTGTG
>JAGAHK010000243.1 GCA_017627115.1 Bacillota bacterium
GCATTGTATACGCTTTTGAGTATGCAAATTTACAACGGAACAACGGAAGGAGCATTATTATGCCGATAATAGATTTTTTGGAGCGCAACGCTTCGCTTTACGGCGACGATATCGCGCTTGTTGAAGTCAATCCGGAACAGAGCGAACCCGGCAAGATAACTTGGAAGGACTATTCGCTTATCCAGCCGACATCAAATCAGTTTTACAGACGTGAGATAAGCTGGAGCGTATTTAACGAAAAGGCAAACCGCATGGCGAATATGCTTTTGAACCGCGGTATACAAAAGGGCAACAAAGTGGGCATATTGATGATGAACTGCCTTGAATGGCTGCCGATCTACTTCGGCATCTTAAAGACGGGCGCTATCGCAGTACCGCTTAATTTCAGATATTCCGCAGACGAGATACTCTATTGCGCAGACCTTGCGGAGCTTGATATTCTTGTTTTCGGCCCCGAATTTATCGGACGTATCGAAAGCGTTGAGGAAAAATTGAGCAAAAACAGAGTACTCATCTATGTGGGTCAGTCCTGCCCGACTTTTGCAGAGGATTATAACGAGCTTGTTTCATATTGCTCCAGCCGTGACCCGAAAATATATATCAGCGATGATGATTTTGCCGCTATCTATTTTTCATCGGGCACAACGGGCTTTCCGAAAGCCATTCTGCACCGTCACAGGGCGCTTGTACACTCCTGCAAGGTGGAGCAGAACCATCACGGTCAGACACGCGACGACTGCTTCCTCTGCATACCGCCGCTCTACCATACGGGTGCAAAAATGCACTGGTTCGGCAGCCTGATCTCCGCATCAAAGGCGGTCATCTTAAAAGGCACAAAGGCGGAATATGTGTTCAACACCGTTTCGCGCGAGCATTGTACCATAGTATGGCTGCTTGTACCCTGGGCGCAGGATATTCTCGATGCCCTTGACAGCGGCAAACTCAAAATAGAGGACTACAAGCTTTCACAGTGGCGTCTTATGCACATAGGCGCACAGCCCGTGCCGCCGTCGCTTATAAAGCATTGGAAGAAATACTTCCCCAACCACGATTACGACACGAATTACGGTTTGAGTGAGTCCATAGGCCCCGGCTGTGTTCACCTCGGTGTTGACCACATCTATAAAGTCGGCGCTATCGGCGTACCCGGTTACGGCTGGGAATGCAAGATAGTCGATAAGGACGGCAACGAAGTAAAGCAGGGCGAAGCGGGCGAGCTTTGCGTAAAGGGTCCGGGCGTTATGGCGGAATACTACAACGACCCAAAGGCAACTGCGGAAGTTCTCAAAGACGGCTGGCTTTACACGGGTGATGCCGCTATGCAGGACAAGGACGGCTTTATCTACCTTGTTGACCGTATCAAGGACGTTATCGTATCGGGCGGCGAGAACCTTTACCCCGTGCAGATAGAGGATTTCCTGCGTACAAACGACAAGATACACGATGTTGCCGTTATAGGTCTGCCCGACAAGCGTCTGGGCGAGATCGCAGGTGCGATAATACAGATAAAAGAGGGCATGGAGTGCACCGAGGACGAGATAAACGAGTTCTGCCTTGCGCTGCCGAGATATAAGCGCCCCAAGAAGATAATCTTTGCCGATGTACCCAGAAACCCCACAGGCAAGATAGAAAAACCGCTGCTCCGCAAGAAATACGGCAAGGAATACCTTGTTGCATTTGAAAACGAGGAGCATTTTGAAAAATAAGAATTTGCTGAAAATTATTTTTAAGGAGAAATCATAATATGAAAGAGATAATGTTGGGCAACAAAGCCTTTGCGCGCGGTCTGTACGAGGCAGGCGCAGCGGTGGTAAGCTCATATCCGGGCACACCGAGTACGGAAGTAACGGAAGAAGCCGCAAAGTATGACGAAATATACTGCGAGTGGGCGCCGAACGAGAAAGTTGCAATGGAGGTCGCTTTCGGTGCGAGCCTTGCGGGCAAGAGAAGTTTCTGCGGTATGAAGCACGTTGGTCTTAACGTAGCTGCCGACCCGCTTTTCACAATATCCTACACGGGCGTTAACGCAGGTATGATAATCTGCGTTGCAGATGACCCGGGTATGCACTCTTCCCAGAACGAGCAGGATTCAAGACACTATGCAATAGCATCCAAGGTGCCTATGCTTGAACCGTCGAACTCCGAGGAAGCGCTTGAATTTGCGAAAATTGCTTACGATATGTCGGAGAAATACGATACTCCCGTTATTATGAAGATGTGTACGAGAGTTGCACACTCACAGAGCATCGTAAACACAAGCGAGAGGATAGTGCCTCCCGCAAAGCCCTATGAAAAGAACATTGCAAAATATGTTATGATGCCGGGCAACGCTATCAAGCGTCACCCCGTTGTGGAGGAGAGAACACGCCTGCTCACGGAGCTTGCGGAGACTACTCCCCTTAACCGCATAGAGCAGGGCAGCGATAATTCAATAGGTATCATCACATCAAGCACCTGCTATCAGTACACAAAGGAAGTTATCGGCGATAAGTACCCCGTGCTTAAACTCGGTATGGTAAATCCGCTTCCTGTTGAGAAGATAAAGGCTTTTGCAAAGACGGTAAAGAAAGTTATAGTTATAGAGGAACTTGACCCCGTTATCGAAACTCACTGCAAGAATATCGGCGTTGAAGTTACGGGCAAGGAGCTTTTCTCCATGCTTGGCGAATTTTCACAGTCGGTAATTGCAAAGGCGCTCGGTGTTGCTCTTGAAGAGGGCTGCACGGGCATAGAGGGTCTTCCCGTAAGACCTCCCGTTATGTGCGCAGGCTGTCCTCACAGGGGTCTGTTCTACACGCTTTCAAAGAACAAACTCACTGTTCTGGGCGATATAGGCTGCTATACTCTCGGCGCAGTAGCACCTTTGAGTGCGACCGATATGACACTTTGCATGGGTGCATCTATCAGCTCACTCCACGGCTTTAACAAGGCTTTGGGCGAGGAAAGCGAGAAAAAGACCGTCTGTGTTATCGGTGACTCCACCTTTATGCACTCGGGTATGACAAGCCTTGCAAATATCGCATACAATCAGAGCAATTCCACCGTCATCATCCTTGACAACTCTATCACGGGCATGACGGGACATCAGCAGAACCCCACAACGGGCTACAATATCAAGGGTGACCCCGCAGGCAAGATAGACCTTGAAGCGCTTTGCCGCTCAATGGGCTTTAACCGCGTTAAGGTGGTCGATCCCTACGACCTTGAAGAGACGAACAGAGTTATCAAAGAGGAACTTGCAGCAGACGAGGCTTCGGTCATCATCAGCCGCCGTCCCTGCGCACTCCTTAAATATGTCAAGCACAAACCGTCGCTCCATGTTGATACGGACAAGTGCAAAAGCTGCCGTGCCTGCATGAAGATAGGCTGCCCCGCAATAAGCTTTAAAGAGGGCAAGGCACACGTTGACAACACGCTTTGTGTCGGCTGCGGTGTATGTCAGCAGCTTTGTAAGTTTGATGCTTTGGTTGACAGTGAAGGGGGCGTAAGATAATGCAGACAAAGAATATTATGATAGTAGGCGTCGGCGGTCAGGGTTCACTGCTTGCCAGCAAGCTTTTGGGTCATGTTGTTATGACAAAGGGCTATGATGTAAAGGTTTCGGAAGTACACGGCATGAGCCAGCGCGGCGGAAGTGTTGTTACCTATGTAAGATACGGCGATAAGGTGTATTCACCCGTTATCGACAAGGGCGAGGCAGACTGCATTATCTCTTTTGAGGTGCTTGAAGCCGCAAGATACCTGCCTTACCTTAAAAAAGGCGGCAAGATAGTCGTAAACGCACAGGAGATAGACCCGATGCCCGTTATTACGGGTGCAGCGGAATATCCCGAAAACCTTATCGAAAAAATGAGCCAAAACGGCGCGGATGTAAGTGCTATGGATGCACTTGCACTTGCTAATGAGGCAGGTTCGCCAAAGGCTGCGAATATTGCGCTTATGGGCAGATTTTCAAAGTTCTTCGAGGACATCAAGGAGGAAGAATGGCTTGCTTCGCTTGAAGCCTGCGTACCTCCCAAATTCCTTGAACTTAATAAGAAAGCATTTTATCTGGGAAGAAATTCCTGAAACAAATAGGAGAAGTTTTAAATGAGTAAATATTTTAATCCCGAAATCGAGACGATGCCTGTTGAGGACATTAAGAAACTGCAAAGTGAAAGACTTGTCGAGCAGGTCAAGCACGTTTACGAAAACGTGAAGTATTACAGAAAAAAGATGGATAAGGCAGGCGTAAAGCCCGAGGACATCAAGGGCATAGAGGATCTGCACAAACTGCCTTTTATCACCAAAGACGACCTGCGCGACCAATATCCCTACGGCTTTGTCGGCGTACCTATGAAAGACTGCGTAAGAATACAGTCCACAAGCGGTACAACGGGCAGACGTGTGGTTTCGTTCTACACACAGGATGATATTGACATTTGGGAGACCTGCTGTGCAAGAGCGCTTGTTGCGGCAGGCGCAACAAAAAACGATGTTGTGCACGTAAGCTACGGCTACGGTCTTTTCACGGGCGGTGCAGGTCTGCACGGCGGTTCGCATAAGCTCGGTTCGCTTACGCTGCCTATGTCGTCGGGAAATACCGACAGGCAGATACAGTTTATGACCGACCTCGGCTCGACTATCCTCTGCTGTACACCCTCATATGCTGCATACCTTGGCGAAAGCGTAAGGGAGCGCGGTGCAAAGAGCAAGCTTAAACTTAAAGCGGGTATCTTCGGTGCGGAAGCGTGGACGGAGGAAATGCGCCGCAATATCGAAAAATCGCTTGGTATAAAGGCATATGACATCTACGGTCTTACCGAGATAAGCGGCCCCGGTGTTTCCTTTGAGTGCAGCGAGCAGCGCGGTATGCACATCAACGAAGATCACTTTATTGCGGAGATCATCAACCCCGTTACGGGCGAGGTACTGCCCGAGGGCGAAAAAGGCGAGCTTGTGTTCACCTGCCTTACCAAAAAAGCCTTCCCGCTTTTAAGATACAGAACCAGGGATATATGCGTGCTTTCGCGTAAAGCCTGTCCCTGCGGCAGAACACATATAAGAATGAGCAAGCCTCTCGGCAGAAGCGATGATATGATGGTAGTA
>JAGAHK010000244.1 GCA_017627115.1 Bacillota bacterium
AAGTAAAAACAAATCAATATTTATAATTATTCCAAGGTTCAAAAATTTTTATTTGTTAAATTTTAACAAATTGTAAATTTTTCCTTGACAATACTTTCACAATCGTCTATTATAAATTTGTATATTAATATGGGTAGGAGCCGCTGCGGATAATTAAGTTTATGCGGTCAGCCGAAAAGCGGTTTCCTTGTATTGACTCATATTCATATATGAGAAAAATATTTCGAAAGGATATGATTAAAATGAGAAAATCAAAGAAATTAATTTCACTTGTTCTCTCTGTTTTAATGGTAGTAACAATGATGCCATTAAGCGCAATTCCTGCATTTGCAGCTAAAAAAGCAGACCAAACAGGAAACTGCGGTGCAAATGGTAATAATATTACCTACAGACTGCAGGATACCAATAGTGACGGTATTTTTGACAAAGTCACTCTCACCGGTTCAGGTGCAATGGCTAACTATGATTATAGTGGTTCGCCTTGGTGCAAGACCACTGATAGTGGCTATATAAATGATATTATTATTGGCAGCGGAATTACAACTATAGGAGATAATGCTTTTTATTCACTTAATGCCAAAAATGGTATAACTATTCCGAATACTGTTACATCAATAGGTAAAAGAGCTTTTTGTAATTGTTATAGTTGTCCAAGTATAACTATTCCCAATAGTGTCACAAGCATAGGCGATGAAGCTTTTTCGTCTTGCAGAGTTTTAACAAGCTTAACTATCCCCAGCAGTGTCACAAGCATAGGCAATAGTGCTTTTGCGTCTTGCTATAAGATAACAAGCATAACAATTCCTGACAGTGTCACAAATCTTGGTAATAGATTATTTGATTGGTGTTCTAATTTGGAAACAGCAAATCTTCCAAAAAGTGTGACGAGTATGGGTACTTATATGTTTACTTCCTGCCGTTCGCTCAAAAATGTAAGGTTACCTGAAAACCTTACAACTTTACCTAGAGGTACTTTTTCGAGTTGTACTTCACTGGAAACCGTAACCATTCCAAGCGGCGTTACCAGTATAAATGACTATGCTTTTAACGGCTGCACCGCATTGTCGACAGTAACCTTTGAGCGCCCGAGTGATTCTCAAAATTTAAGCATAGCAACTGACGTTTTCGCAAATTGCCCTGCGCAGCTTGCCTATACAGGAAGCGGAGATTTAATTCTTTTTGACGGTGAAACCCCTATAGAAGAGGGCGCAACTCTTTCAGATTACAATACCAAAACTCTTACATGGGGTGTTGTAGGCGAAGCGGCAATCGGCAGCACTGTATATACAACCTTTGCAGAAGCGCTTGCAGCAGCGCAGACAGGCGATACAATCACACTGTTAAAGGATGTAGCTGTTGATTCAACAATCGTAGTAAATGACGGCAGAAACATCACAATCGACACAAACGGCAACGATATCACATCAACCGTTCGTGTATTTGAAATCCGCCACGGCGGCGTTACCTTAACAGGCAACGGAACAGTTTCAACAACGGCTGTTTCCGCAGTTGCAGTATACGGCTCAACAAACAGCGCAGAC
>JAGAHK010000245.1 GCA_017627115.1 Bacillota bacterium
CCCTTGTCAACAAGACCCTTTAAAAGCCTTAAAACTTTTTTGTAAGAATCTTTGACTGAAAAATTTGAAAGGTACTCCGCAGTAGCTTCTTTGGCTTCGGGAATGTTTACCATTATCGAAAACAACCCCATCTCCTCAAGCGTGAGTTCCTTATCTATTTTTAAATCCATTTCTTGTAAACCTCCATTTCCCCACATAAAAAAGCGCAGATTCTGTATTGAAACTACGCTTAAATAATGGTAATATTAAATTGTGTTTTGAATTGACATCACCTCGTGTTCATTGTATATTAAAAACAGTAAAATTTTGTCGCTAATATAACATACTTAATTCCGGGATGATTTTTTCTTACATTTTTAGGGTGGAAAAAGAACTGAAAATGATAAGACAAACATCAAAATCCTTGAATCTATGCAGGTTTTACCGTTTGTCTGTATTATACCATACGGGCATTCGTACTGCGTAGTCCTTTGTGAAAACGATGTAAACATCAAGGTCATACAGGAAGTAATGGGTCACGCAAACGTCTCAACATCCCTTAACGTATACGCCGAAGTAAGTGCCGCCAAAAAGCACACGGAACTCTCTCGTATCGAAGAAAAGTTTAATCAGCTAAGCCAAGTGATTTGACACACAGCTGACACAAATTTATTCCGTATTTACGGAAATCTATGAAAGATTATCACAAAAATCAGTTTATCAAAATATAATGAAACCCGCCTTTTGACAAGCTTTGACAACTTATGCAAAGGGCGGGAGAAATCATATATCTAAACAACAATTTTCATTTAAAAAACGAAAAAACTCAAAACAAAAATGGGGAAACTCAAAAAGAAAATTTTTCTTGACATCAGCCGCTCAAAATGGTATCATTATAGAGATGGGCGGATATGGCGGAATTGGCAGACGCGTAGGATTCAGATTCCTATCCTCGAAAGAGTGGTGCGGGTTCAAGTCCCGCTATCCGCATTTAAAAGGCTCTCTATGTGCTTGCATAGAGGGTCTTTTTTGTGTGTTTTTTTTATTGACTACAAGAATTGAGATGGGGTCGCGTTTTGTGACCCCATCGCCTTTCTGAAATGATTTTCTCTGAAACAATGTTCAGTATTTATCTATTCCCCAAAATCGAGTAACGTGTGGTTTTGTGGAAGAGATATGCTGTCGTAATAGAGATTTAGAATTTTGTGTATATATTTTTATCGGAATGAGCACAAAAGTTTAAAACTAAATATAATTTACAGGTATCACTTTGTCCGTGTCATTAAGAGAGATAAGTTTATCATACATACAAACAACGCCCCCATGCCCGCGTGAGACTCCGGGGAGTTTATCAAGCAGCTTAAACGCCGCCGTATCCTTTTTTGTAGGGTCGGCGTGTTTTTTTATTTCTATGGGATACAGGGTGTTGTTTTCTTCAATAAGAAGGTCTATCTCGTTCATATCCTTGTCTCTGTAAAAATACAGCGGCGGCTCCGTGATACCGATATTATAGTAGCTTTTTATTATTTCGCCTATAACAAAGCTTTCAAAAAACGCTCCCGCCATTGCACCGCTTTTTAGTGTGTCGGAGCTGTTCCACCGAGTTATATATGCGGCAAGCCCTGTATCAAGAAAATATAATTTCGGTGTTTTAACAGTTCTTTTGGTAATGTTTTTTGAGTATGGTTTTAAAAGGTAAACGATGTTTGAGGTCTGCAAAATGGAGAGCCATCTTTCGGCTGTCGGCTGACTTATGCCTACATCCCGTGCCATTGAAGAAAGGTTTACAAGCTGTCCGGTGCTTGCGGCGACTACGGTCATAAACTGTATAAATTTATTTTCGTCGCCTACCTGAGTAAGTTCCCTGACATCTCTTTCGATATAGGTTCTCACATACGCACTGTAAAACATTTGCCAATCGTAATCTTTGCTGCTCCATAGTGCGGGCATACTGCCGCGGTGGATATTTTCCCAAACATCATCATAAGAAATATCTTTTGTATTTCTTTTTCTTGTCAATAAATAATCATCCGTAGGTATGAACGGCTTGTCAAAGTCGCAGCCGTATTTTTCTCGCAGCGATAATCCGAGAAGATTGACTATACCCATTCTGCCTGCAAGGGATTCACTCACATTTTTCATCAGCTTGAACTGTTGTGAACCCGACATATAAAACTGCCCTTTATCATTATTGCTGTCAATATGCATTTTGATATACGGAAACAGATTGGGTGCATACTGTATCTCATCGATAAAAACAGGCGGTGGATTATCCTTTAAAAAAGTGTTGCTGTTTTCTTGTGCAGCTATTCTCAATATAGGATCGTCAAGGGTAACATAGTCTGTATCTTTTATGGTTTCTTTAAGCATAGTCGTTTTTCCTACTTGTCTCGGACCTGTTACCATGACCGCACCAAACATTTTGGATAAGGCTGATATGGTTTTTTCTGCGTGTCTTTTTATATACATAGGATCACCTCTTTCGGCTGATTTAATATTCAATATTATTATAGCCTAAAAACTGTGAAATATCAAGCGATTTTTATTGTTCTTGTAAATTAAGTTTCAAATCAATTTTTACAGATTTATTTTTTCGCAAACAAAGGCGCTGTGCATTTGTACAAATATCTCAAAAACGAGAGCGGAAATAAGAATATTATGGTGGTTTTTGTTGCAAATGCCGAAAAACACTTAATTGCACACAATTCTGTTGTATATTTTTTTCGGGTATGATAAAATAAAGTAAATATATCTGCATTTTTATTGATATAAAAGCGCAGATACAAAAATGTACGTTAAAATTAAAAAAAGAAAAGAGGGATAAGAATGAAAACTACCAAAAAACTACGAAGTATTATAGGTATTATGCTTTGTATAGCGCTTATTGCGGGGCTTTTGCCCGTAAATGCGTTTGCGGCGGACGAAAAGATCGGCAATCTTCTTTTTACAATGGATATGCCCGTTGAGGGCGAAAAACCGAGTTTTACCGCAAAAACAGATGAAACCTCCTACTACCTTGTCACTTCTTACAATGCGAACCATTTTATAAACGGCGTTTGCTGGTATAACGAGGATGATGACGAATATCTCACGAAAGACAGCGTTTTTGCCAAAGGCAAGTCTTACCGCTATACACTGCGCGTGCGTGCGGCAAAGGGTTATGATTTTATTTACGAACGCTGGCAGAATACTGTCGCTGCAATGTGGGGGAGCGTCGCATATGTTAACGGCAGGAACTGTTCCCTGAATTTTGCGGCAGAAGGCTCGAACGACGTAATTATAGAGGGCTGTTACACTATCCCGACCACACTGAGCAGTGCAAGGCTCACCATCAATACACCATTGCCCGGCAGAAATCCGTCCTATACGATGGAAGACCATTTTGCCATACAAAAGACATCTATGGGATGGTATGATGTATCCGCAGGCAAGTGGCTTGATCACGATTCCGTTTTTGAAGCGGGCAAGGGCTACGAGGTCGAAATGAAACTGAGTACAAAGCACGGCTACGCTTTCAACGCAAAGGAAGCCATGCTCGGAATAAGTATAAACGGCACTGCGGCAAATGTTAAAAGTGTCGGCGGTGTTGCCGAAAATGTTATGCTTGGCGACAGTGCGGTGGTAAGGGCATATTTCGACTGCCCCAAAGAGGTAACAAATGTGGATATAACCATCCCCAAACCCGCAGCAGGCAACAGCAGCGCCGCATATGCGACCGATATTGTTACAAATTTCGGCTACAACAGCAATTTTTACAGCAGTTCAAAGGAACCGCCCGTATCATTCCATAAAGAAGCGACCTGGTACAAGGACGGCAAAAAAATGGCGACAGGCGAAGCCTTTGAGTACGGACACAGCTATTCCGTGAATATATGGGTAAAATCGGGCGAGGGCTACTGCCTTGCGGCGGAGGACAACAAATTCACGCTTGGCGTTACCATAAACGGCGACAGCGTTGAACCTACATACGCATACGACCTCACAAGCACCAAGGTAATGTCGATAACAAAGGATTTCGGCACTCTCAACGACCCCTATATCACAGAAGTGGATATAAGCGGCGTGGTCGCACCCGTAACGGGATACCACCCATCATACAGGGTAAACGCAGGCAAGGGAAACTATACTATAAACACATCAAAAGACGATAATGTCTACATCCGAAACGGTATTTTATGGTGTGAAGAATCGGGTCCCAATCTCGAAATGGACGACAATTTCCTTGCAGGCAAAAATTACGAGGTGCAGATCTACCTCACACCCAATGACGGCTACCAATTTGCAAATAAGGTCAAAGCCACTGTAAACGGCTGTACGGCAGATGCAAGCTGGCTTGGCAAAAACGGCGGCTACATTTCTTATGTATTCAGCGCCACATCGGGCACAAACATAAGCAAAGCTTCACTCGATATTGTTGAACCCGTACTCGGCGAGATATCGGCAATGAATATAACAAGCAATGACGGCGGAAACTACACCATAAGAAACGGCTCTATCCACGATGATACGGCAGACAAATATATGGTAGAGGGCAGATATGCCTATGAGCAGGGTCACACCTATACAATGAGTTTCTACCTTGAAACAAAAAGCGGCGAAAACGGCTATGACTCGACCTTCGACAGCAATATCGCAGTTGAGGTAAACGGCAATGAAGCAAAAATCGAAAGTGTGGACTATAACCTTGTTTATGCAAGCTATACTTTCGAGCCCTGCTGTGTGGACGATATAAAGATAAGCGGTCTGACAGCGGCGGAAGACGGCGGCAAGCCTTATTACAGAGCTGTTGTTGAACCTGTGGGCGTTGTGCTTGACAATACGCAGGATAACGAATATTTCAAAAACGGCATCGCCTGGTATGACAGCACCGCAAATGAATATTTAACGGCTGACGACAGCTTTATCGGCGGTCACAGCTACCTGCTTTGCATCAACCTTAAAACAGCGGACGGCAGCGAGTCGTTCAGCCCGAAAGGCGTTAATGTAAGGACAGACCTTGACGAAGCTTACACCGCAAGTGCGGATCCGGACGGCAGCACGGCATATGTGATAATACCTATGAACGATCTGCCGATAAAGAATATCATACTTGAGGTAGAAAAACCCGAAGTTTTGGGAAAACCCGATCTCGACCCGACTGTAACAGGCAGCGGATACTATGTCAGCGATGTAAAGTGGTTTGATGTAAACACAAGCCGTGAACTCGGTGAAAACGATACTTTCGAGCGAAACGGCAGCTACAGAGCGGATATTTACCTTACCGCAAACACGAAGTTTGCCGACAATGCACAGGCAAGAGCAGACGGTGCGGACCGTTTACTTCTTTCGGGCAGCGGAAATTCGGTGATAGTTGAATGTTACTATGATAACGTAGGATCTTTCCTGCCGGGTGATGTAACGGGCGATAAAACGATCGCAGACGATGATGCAGCGGAAACAATGAAGTTTATAACGGGCTCCGACAGACCCGAATATGACCAAATGATCGCCGCAGACTATAACGATGACGGTGAAGTGGATATGAGAGATGTTGCACTTATAACACAGAATATCTCATCGGGTACCGCAGGCTGAATAATAAAAGGGGTGTCGCATTAAGCTCCACCCTCTGGCAAAAAACAGGTTTTTTGCCAATTAGCAGACTTGTCTGCGTGCATCAAAGATACACTTGCAAGTCTGTAGAGTATGCAGACTTCGTCTGCTCCTCGGCGAAAACGCGGTATAGCGGCAG
>JAGAHK010000003.1 GCA_017627115.1 Bacillota bacterium
AAAAAGCGCCGTCTCCGCCCAATGATACAAGAATGTTTTTGCAGCCCGCTCTTAAAAGTCTGGTACAGTATTTTTCGATCTCATCGGATTTTATCTCACATTCAAAATAAGTTTCAAGCTCTTTCAGATTGGGCTTTATAAAAAACGGGTCATGCTTTATTGCATATTCTATAAGCGGAATATCAAAGATTATTTTTGATGTACTGACTTCGCTCACTATTTTATAGACAAGATTATAGTCCTCAAAACTTCCGCTTATAACCAAAAAGTCATCCTCGTTTACCAAAGAAAGTTTTTCTTTCAGCAGTTCAAAGTCAACACTGACTCCCCTGCCGTTTATCTCCGTAACTCCATTTGGCGAAAGCGCTTTTACATTGATACGGGTAGAACCGCTGTCAAGATGTACAAAGTCCGTCTTTATAATATTTTCAAGCATTTCTTCAAGCATTTTGCCCGTGCTGCCTGCAACAACGCCCAAAGCCGTATTCTCGACCCCGAGATTTGCAAGCATAACGGAAACATTTATGCCCTTGCCTCCCGGATAGATGTTTTCTTTGCAGCTCCTGTTAAGTTCATACGGCACTATATCCGTATTTACAACATAATCAAGCGACGGATTTACCGTTAAGGTATAGATCATTTAAAAAGCCTTCTCTCTTTTGTTATCCCCAGCACAGGCGGCATATCCACAAGCTTGCCGCAACACCTGCAAAATTTGCGATAAGCGCACCCACAAGGGTATATCTTGTTTTTTTTACTTTGACAGACATAAAATAAACACTTATAGTGTAAAAAACAGTTTCTGTACAGCACATCATAACACTTGCAAAACGCCCCGTAAAGCTGTCGGGCGTATAATTCTTAAAAATATCGAGTAAAAGCCCTGTCGCCGCGCTTGAAGAAACAAGGCGCATCAATGTAAGCGGCAGCACCTCTACGGGAAAACCCACTATTTTTGCAAACGGGTCGGCCAACCTGCACAGCAGAGCAAGCAGGCCGCTGTGTTCAAGCACTCCTACGGCTATCATAAGCCCGAGAAGTGTCGGCAAAACGGTCAGTACGATTTTAAAGCCGCTTTGCGCACCCTCGACAAAAGCATCGTAAATATCAATTTTATGCTTATAGCCGTACATAATTATGTAAGCCATAACAAGCGGCACCATCATATCGGAGACAAGGCTTATAATATTCATTTATTTCTCCCCCTTTTAACAAGTGCGCGCCGTGTAAAAATAAACAGCACGGAAGCAAGGGTGGAAATAAGCGTGGCAAAAAGCCCTGCACCGATTATTTCCGACGGATTTGCGGAATTATACTGACTGCGGTATGCTATCATATTTACGGAGATTATCTGTAAGGATGACATATTGAATATCATAAAATCGCACATCATATCGCTTGCGCTTTCCTTATGACCGTTTAGTCTGTCAAGTTCCTCCATTGCATAAAGACCCGCAGGTGTTGATGCCCAGCCAAGCCCGAGCAGATTTGCCGCAACATTGCTGCCGATATGCTTCAGCGCCTTGCTTTCTTTCGGTATTTTTGGAAAGAGCGGATGCAAAATGGGCATTAGTTTTTGTGTAAGTTTATCCAACAGACCGCTTTTTTCGGCTATGTTCATAAACCCCGTCCACATAGACAGCACGCCGAGCATCACTATACAGGTGCTGACGGCTTCCTTTGACTGTTCTATAACTCCCGTTGTGACATTATGGAGATTTCCCGTAAAAGCGGCTGTCAATATCCCGATAAGTATAAAACCGCCCCACAGATAATTAAGCATATGACCGCCTCTGTACGTATGTTCTTTTTAAAGATATTCAATTATTAATATAATTATATCACAAAAATTCAAATAAGTATTGAAAAATTTAAAAAAATATGGTTAAATTTATATATATGTTATTTTTTTATTATAGTGAACGTCAAAAATATTTGGACGTTCACTATAGGATGGGGCTCATAAATAATCCGCCTTAAGCAAGCTTAAGTCCGATTATTTAATTCGCTTACTATAAATTATAACCAATAAAAAA
>JAGAHK010000246.1 GCA_017627115.1 Bacillota bacterium
CCCCCGCTTTAGAAGCGGGGGACTTCCTTACAGCCTTTATCCTTAAACCCTGCTTTTCTTGTATTCAAGACAAAGCATAGTCAGATCGTCAAATTGCTCGGCTTCGCGGACAAAGCCGTCCACCTCACTCTTAACACCTTTGAGTATATCCTCGGGCTTTGAGGTCCTGTATTTATTGAGCGCAGTCAAAGTGCGGTCCGTGCCGAACATTTCGTTATTTTCATCCGTTGCTTCGGGCAGGCCGTCCGTATACAGGAAAAGTTTTGAACCTTTGGTAAGGTCTATCTCGTATTCCTTGTATTTTACGCCGTCCATACCGCCTATAACAAAGCCGTGCTTATCCTTGAACAGTTCAAACTCACCGTCGGGCTGCATAAGCATAGGATATTCGTGACCCGCATTCGCGGCAGTCAGCTTACCCTCTTTTATATCGAGTATGCCGAGCCACACGGTAACAAACATTTCCTCATGGTTGTTTGAGCATATGGTCTCGTTTGTGCTTTTAAGTATTTCGGCAGGTGACTTGCCCATTTTTGCATTATTGGCAATAATGATCTTCGATGCCATCATAAACAGCGCCGCAGGTATGCCCTTGCCCGAAACATCGGCAATGACCATACAAAGATGCCTGTCATCGACCAGAAAGAAATCATAGAAATCGCCGCCCACCTCTTTTGCGGGGTTCATTGAAGCGTAGACATCAAACTCCTCGTAACCCGGGAAAGCAGGGTAAATATGCGGCAGCATAGCATACTGTATACGTGTTGCAAGCGAAAGCTCGGTGTTGATGCGTTCCTTTTCCGCAGTTATGCTTGCAAGGTCGTTTACATATTTTTCTATCCTGTCCTCCATTGTATCAAGTGCATGGGCAAGCGTGCCTATCTCGTCGATATTTTTTACGGTGTCGGTCAGTCTGCCCTCTTTGACGGCATTTTCTTCCGCAAAACGCACGGCTTCCGACGTTATTTTCTTAACGGGGTCAAGAAATACTCTTCTCATATAGACCGCCTGACCGAATATAACTATAAGCGCAAGAGCCACAAGCGCAATCAGGATATGCTTAATATAATCAAGCCTTGAACGCGCCATGCCGTCCATCTGACGCTGTACGCATAAAAGCGCCTGTATTTTGCCCGTGCTGTCCTTTAAAGGTATCATTGTAGTGATATGCGTATCTGTCTCGATATAGCCCTTATCACGCACAACAAGTTCACCTGCGCTCTGTCCGTCGTAGATCGCCTTGTATTTTGTGCGGTACTCGTCATTCGTAGTCTCGCGCAGATACCCGAATTCATACGGTGTAAACTCACTCTCGTGATTTATTGTGGAAAAAATGAATTTTATATGTCCGTAATCGCTTTTATCGGGGCGGATAACATAAATAAAGGTCACGCCCTGCGAATTGCATAGGCTGTCAAGACTGTTCCATACTTCCATATATTCATCTGTCACACCGCCGCTTTGCTCATATTCGTCCATTTTGTTGATATCTATAAGCGAAGCTGCCGTATCCGCCGTCCTGAAACCGCCGTCGGCATACTGTGTGAGCAGTGCGCTTGTAAAGCCCCTGTAACCTATTATAATAACTATAACAGAAAGCACTGCCAGCAGGAAAACATTGCCGAATATGCTTTTAAACACAATGCTTGTGCGCGGATCTTTCATCAACATACCCCATTTCGTAATTTATCAGTGATCCGTAAAGTCGTAGTAATCCTCTATCCACTGCCTTGCACGCAGATAGAAAGGTTCAAGCGCCTTATCGAACTGTGTGCCCATACCGTCCATAATGATCTTGTTTATCTCTTCATAAGACATACCCGCTTTGTAGGCGCGCCTGCTTGCAAGTGCATCATAAACATCCGCTATTGCCATTATGCGTGCTTCAAGCGGTATCTCCTCGCCTTTGAGACCCTCGGGATAGCCCTTGCCGTCCCAGCGTTCATGGTGATAATGCGCCACATTCTCCGCTATTCTGCGGAATTCCTTATCGTCTATGCCCTTGAGCATTTCACGGACTATTCTTGCGCCCTCTGCCGCATGAGTTTTCATTTTCTCGTATTCCTCGGGCGAAAGACGTCCCGGTTTGCGCAGGATGTCATCATCAACGGCTATCTTGCCGAGGTCGTGCATGGGCGCAGCCTTTATAACACTTCTGAAAAAGCTCTCGGATGCGCCGAAAACATTTTCCTTTCGTATTTCGTTTATTATGATATGTACAACATCGCTTGTACGCTTGATATGACCGCCCGTTGAGTTGTCGCGGCTTTCTACCATGGTCGCCATGCCGACTACGACATTGTTCTGTATCTCCATAATATGCTCGGTCTTTGCATCGACCTCTTTTTGCAGCTCGGAGTTGAAGGAATTGATAAGCTTGATATATTCCTGATTTTTGGTATCATCCTTTATAACCAGCTGATAGCCGCGGTTGCGCCTGCCGTCATAAAGATAAGTAATATTTATAAGATAAGCGGTGCCGTTTTTTTCGTAAAGCACCGTGGAATTGCTCTCATCCCTGCGGAAATCGTCTATCCATTTTATAACGGTGCCTATCATAAATTCGTTGTGGTTTGCGGGCTTATCCACGGGAAGCTTTGCAAGCAAAGGCAGCATTTTCTTTGCAGTTTCATTGCTGCCGAGGTAATTGAGGTCGAAATCAAAGGACGCAAAGCCCGTATCACCCGACTGTACCATGGACTCGATAGCGGAATCCACTATGTTGTAAACGCTTATGCGGTAAACGATAAGCAAAAACATCAAAAGCGAGATATTATATGCCGCAGGCACAAGCTCAACGCCGTTAAGTATGGGCTTACCCCAGAAAAAGCAGATAAGCGAGACCACTTCGGGCACAAAAAGCATACAGATTATGTTTTTTGACACCTGATTTTTATGCCTGTAGCTGTAAATAAGCGCCCAAAGGCTGCACAAAAAGTAAATTATGATCATTGCATAAAAAACATGATGCAGTATGCCATATTCCTTTTCGAGCATAATAATACCGTTAACACGCCTATATGTTATTGCCTTGTAGAAGAGACCGCCGCTTTTTGCCCTGAATGCGGCAATAAAGACCGCACTGCTGAAAGCAAAGAAAAGCGCCTTGATAAAGCGCGGCAGGTTTATGCCGCACAGGCTGAAAACACCAAGCATTATATTTAGCAGCAGAAAACAGCCCACATATGTCAGCTTGTTTGCAAACATTGCGCCCTCAAACGTCTGTGCCTGCGAAAGAAGTGCAAAACTCAGATTGACCATGGGCACAAGTACAAAAGTGAGCGTGATATGTATATCAAGATGTTTGTGCCATATAATAAGATATATCATTGTAAGCAGTATAGAGATATAAAACATCCCCTGATAATATGCAGCTATCATATTTCATACTCCTTTACCCGTATACTACCCATATACGATAAACTATTGGTTTAATATACAGTAAACAACAAAAGTCCGCGGACTTCGGGCGTTTACTTGCACCGACTGCGTGCCGCAAAGCGACTTTAGTCAATATCCTTTACTGTAATTATATATCTATTTTACAAAAAGGTCAAATAAAATCTGTATTTCAAAAGAAATTTCAAAAGAAATTCAGTTTGATATTATCCCTTATTTCATCATCGGTCAAAGTATATATCTTATCCAACATTGCATTTTTATAGCTTGCCATGCCGTTTTTATGCTCCGCAAGTTCACCGCAGATGCCGAAGATGACAGCGGCGGCGATACAGCCCGTGAACGCATCGCTCTGCGACATATAAGTTGCCGCAAGCACGTTCAGCACGCAGCCCGTACCCGTCACAAGCGACATTTCACGTCTGCCGTTTTGCACAAGGGCAGTTTCGGTGCCGTTTGATATAATATCCGTTTTTCCGCTTGCCATTACCGTGCAGCCATATCTGCACACAAGTTCATTTACCGCCTTTATATCCTCGTTTATATCGCCGCAGCCTTTGACATCAATGCCGATAGTTTCGGTATGTATGCCCAAAAGCGCCTTTATCTCGGCTATATTGCCTTTAATTGCGCTTATTTTTGTATCCGAAAGCAGACCGTTTATATAATCGAGCCTTAATTTGCTGCAAGTCACACCCACCGCATCTATTATTGACGGCACCTTGTATTCCTCGGCGGTCTTTGCCGATATTTTTATAGACTGCATACGTGCATCCGTGATATTTGCAATATTCAGCGCAAGTGCGGAAGCTGTCTTCGTTATATCCGCACATTCAAGCGGATGTTCCGCCATCATCGGCTTGCCGCCCGCACTCAGAACAAAATTTGCACAGTCGTTTATGGAAATGGGATTTGTTATTGAATGGATAAGCGGCGAGTTTTCCCACGCCGCTTTTTTTGCTTTTATTATTTTTTCTGTCATAGTTTTTTCCTCTTACGTTCTAAAAAAACAGATCGGTTATAAGTATTCTCAAACCTATTATAATAAGCACGCTGCCGCCTATCCTTGTGGCATAGGTTTGGAAATTGCTGCCTATTTTTCTGCCTGCGATAACGCCGAGAAAGCTGAGAATAAAAGCGACCGTGCCGATGATCGCAGAAGAGAGCCAGATATTGCAGCCTTCCGTCAGGGCAAAGCTTATGCCGACCGCAAGTGCATCTATGCTTGTCGCAACGGCAAGCATGGTCATATTTTTAGGGGCAAGTATCTTGCTTTCTTCGTATAAAACAGGTTCGCCGCCCTCACTTTGAAAACTGTCCCACAGCATTTTTCCGCCTATGAGCGAAAGCAGACCGAAAGCTATCCAATGATCCACCATAGTTATATATTTGCTGAAAAGACTGCCGCAAAAATACCCGATAACAGGCATCGCAAACTGGAAACCGCCAAAATACAGTCCGAAAATGCAGGCATGTTTAAAATTCACGTTTTTAAGCACAAGCCCGTTCGTGGTAGCCACCGCAAGCGCATCCATAGCAAGACTTACCGCAATGACGAATATTTCCCATATACTCATTTTTTTCTCCTAAAATGGGGCTGTCGCATTAAAATTCAACTTGAAATTTAGCGATTAAGCCCCTTTTAACAGTTTTATTAACATTATCAGCGCCGCAGGCTTAAATCCGCAGGCGGAAACCGCGTTTTCGCCGAGGAGAAAAACTTGATTTTTCAAACCTTACAGGCATCAAGTGACAGCTTGCTGGCGCGCAGTATGACTGC
>JAGAHK010000247.1 GCA_017627115.1 Bacillota bacterium
ATCGGCGCATTTTTTCTGCTTGCGGGAATGATATCGCTTTTTGATGTAGGCTACAGTTTAAAGCGCAATGCCGACATCAAAAAAAGCTATATCGAAACAACTGCGGTAATAACGGGCTTTGACCAATATAACTACAGGGACAGCAACGGCAGCCACACCTCTTATCACGTCACTATCAACTACAATGTAAACGGCAAAGACTATTCAAACGAGCTTGGCTATTACTCGTCAAATATGGTCAAGGGCGACAGGATAACCATATACTGTGATCCCGAAAACCCCGAGATACACAAAAATCCCTCGGCAGCCGATGTTATAGGCTTTATGATCTTCGGCATAGTATTCTGCGGCATAGGCGGCTTTTTGCTGTACTATATAATATCGGGCTACATAAAGGTAAGCAATGTTATAAAAACGGGAAAATACGTTATCTGCACCGATTGGGAGGAAGCAAAGAGCAACGTAAAAGTAAACCGCAGGCGTTACAACTGTATAAAATGCACCTACACGAACGAGCACGGAAAGAAATACTATTTCACCAGCACGGCTTTTCATCCGAACAAAAGCCCTGCGCCCGATCTCGGAAACGGTGTAAAGGTGTATGTTGATCTCGACGGTGATGCAACGGTATATTTTGTATCGTTTGAAACTGTTTAAGGGGGTAAATAAAATGTTCAGAAAAAAGAAACCTAATATCGGTCTGATAATTGCGGGGCTTATATGTATAATACTCGGAGCTGCGGCTTTTTATGCGGCTTATACACAGGCAAGCAGCTGGAACCGCTTTAAGCAGACAGCGGTACAGACCACCGCGGTGATAACCGATATACAAAAGCACCGCACACGTACACGCAGCCACGGCAAAACAAAGACCAAAACAAGGTATGAAGTTACCGTTACATACAATGTTGACGGTCAGGACTACTCCACACAGCTCGGATACCACACCTCGCTTATGCGCATAGGCGGCGAAGTGCCTATCTACTACGACCCGACCGAGCCGTCATACAGCATGACCGACCCGAGCAAAAGAAATATAGTGATATACATACTCGGCGGCGTGTTTATACTGTGCGGCGCATTGATGATAATTCTCGATACAAGAAGCTGCATACTTATAAACAGCCTGATAAGGAACAATAAATATATTATGTGCGATAATTGGACCGAACAAAAATCGGGACTGACAGTAAACGGCACACCGTATAACTGCATCGTCTGCAATTACAAAGACGAATACAGCGGAAAGGAATATGTGTTTACAAGCAGTTCCTACCACCCGAACCGCAATATTTTCGTATCGGGTCTGCCCGTAAAAATATATGTGGATACGGATAAAAACCCGAAGGTCTATTTCGTTTCCGATGAAGGGCATTGAGCCGCTTAAAAAAAGAGTGAGTTCCTTTCGGAACATCACCCGCGTAAGTGAAGAGGGCTGCCGCGATAATTACGCGGCAGCCCTCGTTATATGGGGATTTGAAATGAAATTTGAAATAAAAAAGCTTATTAAGTAAATATGTATTATTCTTCGGGCAGTTCTTCCGGAATATCTGCGGCAGGCATAACTCCGCCGAGGGGTTCAAGCCCGTTTGCTATCCTTACCTTGTTTTCTATCTCAAGCAGCATATCGGGATTTTCGCGCAGGAATTTCTTTGCATTCTCGCGGCCCTGTCCAAGTCTTTCCTGCCCGTAACTGTACCATGCGCCGCCCTTTTGTACAATATCCATTTCGGCAGCTATATCAAGCACATCGCCCTCATGGCTGATGCCCTTGCCGAAGATTATATCGAACTCGGCTTTTCTGAACGGAGGTGCTACCTTGTTCTTTACCACTTTTACCTTTGTTCTGCTGCCTATCTGCTCCGTGCCGTCCTTTATAACATCGCCCTTGCGCACGTCAAGTCTGACCGAAGCATAGAATTTAAGCGCCTTGCCGCCTGTTGTGGTCTCGGGATTTCCGAACATAACGCCTATCTTTTCACGCAGCTGATTAATGAATATAACTATACATTTGCTCTTTGCGGTAACGGAAGTGAGCTTGCGCAGCGCCTGGCTCATAAGTCTTGCCTGAAGACCCATATGACTGTCGCCCATTTCACCCTCTATTTCCGCCTTTGGCACGAGAGCTGCAACGGAATCGACGATAATAACATCAACAGCGCCGCTTCTTACCAGCGTTTCGGCAATTTCAAGCGCCTGTTCGCCGTCATCGGGCTGCGAAACATAAAGCTCGTTTATATCAACACCGAGATTTTTTGCATAAACGGGGTCAAGTGCGTGCTCCGCATCAATAAAGCCCGCGATGCCGCCCGCTTTTTGCACTTCCGCAACTATATGCAGGGCAACAGTCGTCTTACCGCTGCTCTCGGGGCCGTATATCTCAACTATCCTGCCCTTCGGTATACCGCCGACACCAAGTGCAAGGTCAAGCGAAAGCGAACCCGTTGACACCGCTTCCACACCCGTGTGTTCAAGGCTGTCGCCAAGCTTCATTATAGAACCCTTGCCGAAGTCCTTTTCTATCTTACCCACCGCAGTTTTAACGGCGGCAAGTTTTTCCTCTTTCATTATATCGACCGATGATAATTTCTCGTTTTCATTTTCGTTTGCTTTTGCTCTTGCCATTTTTGTTCTCCTTTAATTATGATATATTCTGTTTTTAAGCTCGCCCAGCAGTATTTCCGTTGTCTGTTCCCTTATTTCGGTGCGTGTGCCGCTTAATTGCAGCAGCTTTGTTTCGGTGCCGTTTGGTGTGTGTATGCCTATCCATACAGTACCTACGGGTTTTTCGGGCGTACCGCCGCCGGGTCCCGCAACACCCGTTGTGCTGATGCCTATATCCGCGCCGCTTTCTCTTGCCGCACCCTCGCACATCTCCTGTGCAGTCTGGGAACTGACAGCGCCGTACTTTTCAAGCGTTTCGCTTTTTACGCCCAAAAACTTCATTTTTGCTTCGTTGCTGTAGGAAACTATCCCGTCCAAAAATACGTTTGATGCACCGGGATAATCCACTATCGCACTTGACACCATACCGCCCGTGCAGCTTTCAGCCGCTGCAAGGGTAAGCCCGTTTTTTGTCAGCGTTTCAACGATATATTCAACATATTCGGCTGTTTTTGCCGTGTCCATATACATACCTTCTTTTAAATATTCTGTTTTCGTTTACAAAAATATTATAACAAAGCATCCCGAAAAAATCAAGAGAAAAATCGAAATTTTTTTCGATATTATTTTAAAGTCCGTTTGTAAGGATTTTAAAACGATTTTTTGTTTTTTTCACTTGATTAAGACGGCATAATTTGATAAAATGTATTATAATTCGGTAAAACAAACAAAAGGAAACCAACATGAACGAACTTATCATACAGGAAGATAACCGTAACAATTCAATAAAATTAAGAAAATACAGCAACAGGCTTGTAATGAGCGGCATAGGTGTTATGGTGCTGGGGTTCTGGGAGTCTTTGCGTGCCGTGATGGGCGTTATATTTTTCAGGTCGCTGGTCTTTCAGTATTTATCCGAAACGGCGCCTTTCAACGATGCTTTGTCGCGATACGTTTACATCACGTTTTTTGTTGCAATAATGTCTATATTCGGCACATTTTCGCTTCTTATACACTTGTACGTGGGCAGATGTGCGGTACTTGACGGCAGGGGCAAAAAAAAGAAACGCCTGTACCTGTTTTTTGCGCTGATTTTTATGCTGATGTCATTCGGCTCGCAGTTCCTCACGGACGTATCCGACACGAAAGAAAAATCGCAGATAGAAACGGATATAGACATAGCTTTTGCGACCGACCTGCTTGACATCACACTTTGCCTTACCTGTGCGGAAATGCTGTACTGTGCGGCAAGGATGAGACTGCTGCAAAGAGCGTTAAGAAAAGAGCAGCAGGCAAAGGAGGCGCAGTAAAAATGCAGCTTGATTTTCATTATTATGCAACCTACTGTGCGGCGTACACGGCGGGATTTTCGCACGAGGAGAGCTGCATGATAGCATACAGTGCGCAATTTGTTGACGAGTGTTCGCTTTCTCTTACGGACAAACTGCGTGCGCCGCGCACGGCTGTCACAACACAGACACAGGCGGAGCTTATGGATGCCGCACCCGATTTAACAAGCTTGCAGAATATCACAAGGATATGGTCATCTTTTCATTTTCTGCCGCGCGATCTCTATGCGCAAAAGAAGAGAGCCACAAAGCGCTATCTGCAAAAATACCGCCTTTTATGCGGTCCCAACGGTGCGCTTGTGAAAGAGACCGTTGAACTCGGCAAAAAAAGCCTACAGGCTTCCGGGCTTGCAATGCACGTTCTGGCAGACACATGGGCGCACAGATATTTTGTGGGTACACCCTCACTTGTGATGAACAACACAAATTATTATTTTTACGAGATACTCCCCGACGGCACGGAAAAGGAGATAAAATTCCGCCACAGCCCCACCCAGCCCGACGATCTTGAAAAGAGCATATACACAAACAGTATATTTCAGACGAGTGAAAACTCGATAATGAACCTCGGCCACGGCAGAGCGGGACATCTGCCCGATTACAGCTTCTGCGTATACAAATACCTGCCTGCGTGGGGAGATTACAGCGAGATAATAAAGAACAACCCCTCGGATTATATGCACGCATACACACAGATGATATATGCACTGAAATATCTTCGCGGCGCACAGGCGGATTTTGAGCTTGATGTATACGACACGGAGGCGGTAAAAGACCACACTGATGAGATAAAAGCGATACTGTGCAAACGCCGGCTCAACGCTTCAAAGGATTGGAAGGCATTTGGCGAAAAGCTTTCGGGCGAGACTATCCCCGATTTTGATATAAACAGGTATCAGGGCGAGTACACCGCCGCTTCTTCGGCAGAGAAGAAAAACACCTTCCTCGGCTGTTTTTTCGATGCCGCAATAAGGCAAAAAAGTATGGTGACAAACCGAATTTTCAATTCGGGCAATCTGCTGACGGGCTATTCGG
>JAGAHK010000248.1 GCA_017627115.1 Bacillota bacterium
ATTTTTTGCAAGTACTTTTGTTGATTTTATAAAAAAACATTTTGTTGATTTTAGTCAATGATATTCGTATTCCGCAGAAATTTATTTCTGCGGAATACGAATATCATTGACATGGAAAAATACGCTGATAGGTAGTCTAAGGAAACACTGCAACGGACTGTTGATAAACAGGGTCAGAAGTTTATCTCGGGTTTGTCGGTCCTGCCGAAAAGGTAATCAAGCGACACATTGAAATAATCTGCAAACATCACCAATGTGCGGTAATCGGCTTCGCGTGCGCCGTTTTCGTAGCGGCTCAAAGTGTTTTGGTTCATATTCAAATCAATGGAAAGTTTGATTTGGGATATTTTCCTTTGTTTACGGAGTTCTTTTAATCGGAAGTTCATTTTATCACCTCTTGACACTATTATCCCAAAATGGTATAATAATAATATCCCGTTTTGGGATATAAAATGAAAATATATAATATACTATATTCTATAAGGAGGAATTCATATGAAAAAGTTTATTGCCCTTACGGCGGCTTTTGTGCTTGCTTTGGGCTGTACGGCGTATGCGCAGGACAAACCTTACAAAAATGATATTCTTGTGGGTGATGTTAACGATGACGGAAAGGTCGATGCAGCGGATTCGGCGGATATTATGCAGAAAACTTTGTCTGGCGGTTTTGTGCTTGAATGTGAAAAATACTTTAACTACATGGGTATTGCGGATATTGATGCAAACGGCGTTATAGATGCGCAGGATTCGGCTATGGTCATGCAGAAGACCCTCTCAAATGCCTTTGATATGACGTCGGTGCGTGATAAAAAGATAATGACTGCTTATACCGTATTTTCTGCGGCACAGACTTCCGTAACCGATTATTATGCAAGAAACGGCAAAAATCCGCCCGTGCCCACGCTTGAACAGCTTGTTGAAGAACAGTTCCTTGAAAACGTGCCCGAGGGGAATATCAAAATAAAGCTTTCGGAAACTGCCGATGCGGCTGTGGAATATGTTTCGTGCGACGGCTTTGTTTATCCCGATGATGACTTTATTTACGGCAGTAAAAATGTGAATTATATGGCGGCAACGCTCTTTTCGGCTGCACAGACTTATGTGACGGACTACTATGCGCGTTACGGCAAAGAGCCCGAAAAAGTGACGGTCGGCGATATTCGCACGGCAGGGCTGATAACGGAAAATATGAGTGTGGCATACGGCAATGCCGAAATAGTGCTTGACGAAAGAGGCATTGCGGCTGTCGATCATGTTGTGGTACGCGGTGTGTATTATCCGATGAGCGATGAAGAAAAGGCAAACAACGCCGCAACGATATTCAGTGCGGCACAGACATATGTGACGGACTGCTATGCAAGATGCGCCAAAACTCCCGATAAGGTGACGGTCGATGACCTTGTTGAAGCAAAACTGCTGACAAAAAAGCCCGAAGTGACGGTCGATATAGCTGTATCGAACTTTGCCGAAGCGGCTGTGGCATATGTTGTATATGACGGCATTGAATATCCGCCTTACGAAAATGATGTAAAATCGAGCGAATATGAGCTGAAAAGCATTTATTCTGCGGCGCAGGCTTATGTGATCGATCAATATAAAAAGACAGGAAGTTTTCCTGCGGCGGTAAATATTGACGATGTTGTGAATGAAGGCTTTTTGAGAAGTATTCCGCAGGGAAATACAGTGGTGAAAATGTCGGCGGAAAAGGCGGGCAGGGTGGAATATATCGCATATAACGGTTTTGAATATCCGACGGCCGATAGCGATGAACAAACTGCAATATATTACACTACAGCAGCATATGTTTATGCAAAAGATCATTATCTTGCAAACAACAGTTTCCCTGTATCTGTGACACTGAAAGAGCTTGCCGAGCTCGGTTATCTTTCGGAAGAACCGCAGGAGGATAATGTTGTTGATATCAGTAATTACATTGGTGCCAAGATCGTGTTTAACGGTCATGATTATACCTGTTTTTCTATGACGACCCATATCACTTATAAAGATACTAAATATCATTATCACCCTGTGTGCTGCCCTTGGTTTTATAACTGACAAAAAAACGATAAGAGGTTTAATGACCGCTCCGTGTATTCGGGGCGGTTTTGTGTTTTTTTGAGGAATGATAAATTGAGAGTCCGCTGCTGTGATGCTTTAGTGGTAAATTGAAATATAAAACCTTTGGCAGTAAATGTCAGTTTTTTTATGCTATGTTAAAACTGTCAAAAGCGAAAGGTTTAAAACACAAACCAAACTTACCGGTAATGAACAAGTTTTATTAAAATTTGACACGGAAATGACACGGCTCTAAACCGCTGTTTATGCGCGTTCTTTACGTCAAAAAAATACACGGATGACACAGGGGCGGCAAAAGAATGACACAAGGGCGGCACAGAGGCGACACAGGGATGACACTAATAAAAGAATATAATAATATAATAAATAAAAAATATAAGAATTTAAGAA
>JAGAHK010000249.1 GCA_017627115.1 Bacillota bacterium
ATAACTCTATCGTTGTTATGGAGAGTATATTCGTTAAGCTTGAACAGGGCAAAGACAGGATAACCGCCGCTATCGAAGGCGGCAGCGAGGTTATCAACTCCGTTCTTGCTTCAACACTTACAACTGTAGCGGTATTCTTCCCCATAACTCTTGCAGGCGGTCAGGTGGCAGAGCTGTTCAACGATATGTGCCTTACTATCGTTTTCTCTCTTCTTTCTTCGCTGGTAGTATCGGTAACATTCGTGCCAATGGCTTGTTCTATTCTCCTTTCGCCCGAAGATGTAAAAGTTACCGAATCAAAAGGTATTATCGGCAAGCTTCTTGACGGTGTAAGTGCAATAATAACAGCTATCGAAAGAATTTATAAAAAAGTGCTTGTAAAGGCGCTTAATTTTAAAAAGGCAACTGTTGCCATAGCACTTTTGTTCGTTGTTCTTACGGGTGTAGTTATCCCGACAATGCATATGGAATTTATGCCAAATACCGATGAGGGTGAGATAACTATCAATGTTGATCTTCCTAAGGGTTCAAGAATTGCCGCTACGGAAAAGATCGCATGGCAGGTAGTTAACGCTATAGATGAAGAGCCCGAAATAAAAGATATAGCTATGAATGCAGGCGGTACGGGTTCTATGGCAGCTCTTATGGGTTCAAGTGAAGACAGTGCCACAATAAGAATAACCTTGCGCAAGAAGTCCGAAGGACGTAAAGTGACAACCGATGAAGTTGCTTCGAATATGCGTAAAAAAATAGCCAATATTGCAGGTGCAGAAATTGAAGTCAATTCTTCGGGATCTTCAATGGGTTCCTATTCTTCAAGCGGTTTTCAGGTCAATATATTTGGTGATGACAGTGAACAGCTTGAAAATGTAAGCGAAGAACTTGTTGAGATCGTTAAAACCTTCAGAGGTGTAAGTGACGTTAAATCTTCAATTGAAGACAGCGCCCCCAATGCGACGATCCGTATAGATAAACGCAAGGCAAACTCAATGGGCATCAGCGTTTCCGCACTTTCAAGCATTTTAAGAACCAATATCTCGGGTTCTAAGGCTACAACATATAGAATAAACGGTGATGAATACGATATAAAGATAGTTTCCGAAGACGGAAAAATAGATTACATTTCAGATGTTGAACAGATACTTGTTCCCACAAGTTCGGGCACGGCTATTCCATTGAGTGAGGTAAGCGAAATAATCGACGAAGATATCCCGGTATCGATATCAAGAGAAAACCAGACGGATATGGTCTCGATAACTGCAAACCTTGATGGTGCCGCAATTTCCGAAATTGAAGACCAATTTAATGAAGCTATGCGTACATACAATATGCCTTCCGAAATTACATGGAAATTCGGCGGTATTTCGGAGCGTATGCAAAAGGCTTTCTCGGGTCTGTATCTTGCATTGATAGTTGCGGTATTTCTGGTATATATGATAATGGCAGCGGAATTTGAGGCTTTCAGTTTCCCGTTTATTGTCATGTTCTCAATACCTATCGCTATCACAGGCGGTCTGTTTGGTACCTTTATTTCAAGAAGTGCTATCTCGGTAACAAGTCTTTTGGGTCTTATCATGCTTGCAGGTGTCGTTGTTAACAACGCTATCGTGCTTATAGACTACGGTAATTTACAGATAAGAGAAAACGGACTTTCTTATAAAGAGGCTATGCTTGTTGCAGGGCCTATGCGTTTAAGACCTATTCTTATGTCAACACTTACAACAGTGCTCGGTATGATACCTATGATGATATCACAGGCAGATGGTGCTGAAACTATGCGCGGTCTTGCTGTTACGGTAGTATTCGGTCTTTCGCTTTCCACGCTTGTTACATTGCTTCTTATACCTGCAATTTATGTAGCCTTCAATGAACGTATAGAACGCAATAAAAAACGCAGACAAGCAAAAAAAGAAAAAAGATTGGCAAAGAAAGCGGCAGCAGAATAAAAAAAAGCAATTCCGTTCCAAAAATCATTCGTACGAATACGAAAATCCGCAAGGCTGTTACAGCTTTGCGGATTTTTCTTTACAGCCAAAAATAATACACCCAAGAAAATCTTCGCATAAACAATGCTGAAACTTATAATAATTTTGTCTTGATTTATTGCAATAATTGGTGTATACTGAAAAAAAGATAATAAACATTTATTTAAGAATTATTGGAGATCGACAGTATTATGCCTGACAGAATAAACGGAAAACGTTTTTTAAAGAATATTTGCAATATAAATAAATTGCCCGAATTTGCTTTCAAGGGTACTTCAGCGGAAGAATTCAGCTTATGGCAGGCAGATACTGTCAAGAAGCTTGAAAAGATATTATGCTTTGATAAAATTGCCGATTGTGAGCTTATTTGTGAAAAAACTGAAGAGATAGATGATTTGAAAACAGCGGGTGGCTTTGAATATAAAAGAGTGCTTTGGAACATCAGTACCGCAGAGGGGCTTATTATGCCTGTTTATATGCTTGTTCCGAAAAATAACGGCAACGGTATTCCGGCAATAGCTGTGCATTGTCACGGTTCCGACGGTAAAAACGGTATGGTAGGTATGATCTCCGAAGAATTATCTAAAAACAGGGCGCGTTTTACCTTTACATATGCATTTGATATGCTGGAGAAGGGTTATACGGTTTTTTGCCCTGATATTCTCGGCTCGGGAAGCAGAAAATCCATAAGTATAAACCGACTCAAAGAAAGTGACTGCACTGTACTTAATTTTACTTTAATGGCTTTGGGTATGAATTTGCAGGGCGTTATTATTTGGGAATTAAAAAAGCTTATTGATTTTATACAGACAATGGATCTTGATATGGAAAAACTTGTTTGTGTAGGCTTTTCGGGCGGTGGACTTGAGACCCTTTGGCTTGCCGCTATGGACGATCGTGTAAAAACCGCTTACATAAGCGGATATTTCCACAGCCTTAAAATGACATTACTGCAAAGTAATTTCTGCGGCTGCAATTTTATCAATGATTTGTGGAGTATAATAGATCTTGATATTCTTGCGGAGCTTGCGGCGCCTAAAAAGCTTTATATAGAAACGGGCAGGGAAGATAAGCTGAACGGAGATGACGATCTTAAAAACGTCTATCAACTTGTTGAAAACGTTAAGAATATTTACGAAAAATACTTCAATGCAGAAGATTTTAAGTTTGCTGTTTGCAGCGGTGGTCACAGATGGTATGGTTATTTTTTGAATGAATTTTAAAAGCGGAGTCTTTGAAAAAAAACTCCGCTTTTTGTGTGCCAAAATATCCTTATTAAATA
>JAGAHK010000250.1 GCA_017627115.1 Bacillota bacterium
CTTGATAACCCTTTTTACTGCATTGACAGCCTTTTGGAAAAAATCGACACAAAGAATATTATCGTTGATTTTCATGCTGAGGCCACCTCTGAAAAGAAAGCTATGGGCTTTTATCTTGACGGGCGTGTTACGGCTGTTTTAGGTACGCATACTCATGTTCAGACGGCTGATGAAACAATTCTTCCGAATGGCACTGCATATATAACAGATGCAGGAATGACGGGTGCGGAGCTTTCTGTTTTGGGTGTAAAGAGTGAGCTTGCCATTGAAAAGATAAAATATCATGCCCCTGTAAAGTTTGAAGAAAGTGAAAATCCTTGCTTTATTAACGGTGTGGTAATAGATTTTGATGAACATAATGGCAAAGCTAACAAAATTACAAGAATAATTGAGCGATAATACACAAAAATTTTTTTATGTATTGAAATTGTAAAAATTTTGTAGTATAATAGATATATAGCAAAATATGGGAGGTTTTCTTTGTGGAAATTTTAAAGGTTTCTTCCAGAAGTGTTCCGAATATGGTAGCAGGGGCTATCTCTGCTGTTGTTCGTGAAAGCGGTTCTGTTGAAGTTCAGGCTGTCGGCGCAGGCGCGGCAAATCAGGCAATAAAGGCTGTTGCTATTGCGAGGGGTTATCTTACCCCCGTTGGCATTGATATGGTTTGTGTACCTGCTTTTGCAAATGTTCAGATAGACGGCGAGGACAGAACAGCTATTAAGCTCATCTGCGAAACAAGATAATTGAGTTTGCTTAAACCCCCGAAGGGAAATATCCTTCGGGGGTTTATTTTATACTGTTTTATTTATTATCCACACAGCCGCCTTGTCCTCGGGGGAGAATCGCCTAAGCGCAAGCTCACCTCTGCTGTTAAGCGTGAGGACTTTTTTATATTTGTTTATTTCGGCGGTTATTCTAAAACGCCTTTTTCCAAGCGCCCCTGCTCTGAAGGTAAGGGGTTTAGTTTTAGTCAGCTTAAAGCCTTTGCCGATAAATCTTTCATCATCGGCTTTAAGCCTGAATGAGCCGTCATCATTAAGGACTGCTGTAAAGCCCTGCGGCTTTTCTTTAGTGTTAAAGGATAGCTTAGCCTTTTTACTGTCAGCCGTCATTATTCCCAAGGCCGCCTCATTTTTTATTGAATAACGTGTACTATCGGTGACAAAATTTCCGTTATCGCGCGCTGAGTCATTATAAAACCTTATCAGTACCACTGCCGCGTACTGATGAGCTGTCGGCATAGTGTTTACGCATATCCTGTCAAAAGCCTCTTCTTTGACAGTTCTTACATCAGCTGTATATTTAGATGAATACCTTGCAAGCCTGTTAGCGGCCTTATCAAGTCCCTGCTCGCAGCATTCTTTAATACGCTTGTCAATGCTTTCGGGCTCATTTACGCTTGAAAACTTTTTTTGCGCATATCTTTCAAATGCCGAATGAGGATTATTAGCACGAGGTGAATATCTTATCCCCGAGGAATGCACAACGCAGCCTATATCTTCAATAAAATGCAAAGCACGCCCGAGCATATGCATAGCCTTATCCTTATTGCCGCTTTTGTAAAGTGAAAGCGCCATTGTGTAGTTTTCTTCAAGCATTGTTCTTGCGCTCCGGTTGTATTTTTTAAGCCTGTTTCTATAGTAGCCGTTGTTATCGGCAAGCTCTCTGCCCTTTTTATCGGCTGCGCAGTAATAATGCATTCCGCTGCCCTTGTCGATATCTCCTTTATTATCGGGCTCGGCGCAGGCCGTCAGAAGAGTTTCCTTATGGCTGATATAAAATTCATAGTATTTTTTATCAGATTGTTTTTCAAGCAGCTTTAAAGCCTTGCTTGTTATATCCTTGTGTGTCTTGCCGTACCACGCATAGGCGTGCATAGGCTTTAGTTTCACGCCTATTGCAAGTGCTGACGTTATTATCAAAAGCTTTTTCATTTGCTGCCGTTCCTTTGTTTTTTCTTTTTCTTTCTGACTGAAAAGCCAAAACCGCCAAGCCTTTTGCCAAGCGAGAAATAATCCCCGTGAGCGTAAGCCAGCAGACCTGCCTTTTCAAGCGCAAGCCTTCCGTTTTTGTCAATAAGCTCCTCTGAAATATCAAGAGCAACTATATCTGCCATAAACATATCATGTGAGCCGAGGGGTATTATCTGCCTGACTTTGCATTCGATATTTACGGGCGACTGCGCAATGATAGGGGAGCTTACCTTTGATGCGGGCATAAGCGTCAGCCCCATAGCCTTTATTTTATCCTCCTTTGAGCCGCTCCTTACACCGCAGTAATCAGTTGCCCTTGCAAGCTCCTCGGTAGTAAGATTTATAACAAATTCTCCGCTTGCCTTTATAAGTCCATAGGAATATCTTTCGGGACGAACCGAGATATACGTTATCGGCGGCTGAGTGTTAAGTGTACCCGTCCAAGCAACTGTAAAAGCGTTAACAGCATCACCGTTTGCGCAGGTAACAAGCACAGGCGGAACGGGGGAGGTGAGTACACTCGGTTTCCATACTTGCTTTTTATATTCTTTTTCTTCCATATTATCCTACCGTTTAGTTAATTTTATCAAAATCCGTCAGCTTTTCAACTATCTTGTCATAATCCTTGTAAAGCTCCTGCGTCTGGTTTTCAAGAAAATAGTAGTGCTTTATATACGGTATAAGCAGCACAAGCAGCAGAACAGCAAGCGGAATAAGCGTTATCTTACCTGTAACTGCGATGCATACTATAGTTCCGCAGGCAACAATAGCAAACAGGCACATTACAATAAGATGAATAAAC
>JAGAHK010000251.1 GCA_017627115.1 Bacillota bacterium
CGCTCAGTGCCATGATATCATCCATTGTCTTGCAGCCTGTGTATTCAAGCAGTGCCTTGGTCTTGCCCTGTGCGGCTTCGCAGTCAACAGGGAAAGCAAGTGTGGTCGAACCGCTTTGAGCGATGACTTTTTGGAAATACCTGTTTGCCTCTTTCATGACCGGCAGAATGGAGACCGAGCCGCCGCCTGCGCTTTGCCCGAATATGGTCACGTTGTCGGGGTCGCCGCCGAAAGCGGCAATGTTCTCATGCACCCACCTGAGCGCCATAGCCTGGTCAAGCAGACCGTTGCAGGGCGCCGTCTTGAAGTTTTCGCCGCCCGGCACAGACGAGAAGTCCATAAAACCGTACATATTCAGGCGGTAGTTGATGTTTACCATGATGATGTCACTCTGCTTCTGAACAAGGTTGGCTCCGCTGTAGGAGATCTGCGAACCCGAGCCGACAACATACGCACCGCCGTGGATCCAGACCATTACAGGCTTCTTCTCGGTCTTGTCATCGGTGTTGACCCAGATGTTCAGGTAGAGACAGTCCTCGGAGGTCTGTTTCTGTATGCAATCCGGATAGCCATCCGAACCGAAAGCACCCTTTCCGTAGTACTTGGCCTCAAAGATCCTGTCACTTGCATCCACATACTCCGTCGCCTTGAAACGGCGCTCGCCTACGGGCGGCTTTGCGTAGGGGATGCCCAGCCACGATGCGACCCCGTTATCCTCGGTTCCGACAAAAGTACCGTTTATACACTTCACTGCATATGTCTTGTCGTAATCTCCCGTGATCTCACCGTTCAGGTACTCGTACGGCTCGTAAATCATCATATCCTTAAATTCTCTTTTCATACATATTCTCCTTTCTGTTATGTAGTCATATCAATTCTTTGCCTGTTTGTCAATGATATTCGTATTCCGCTGAAATAAATATCTGCTGGTTTGTTAAAATCAGACTGCGCTCCCGATCGAGTGTGCCGCATCAGCACACTCTCTTGGACGATCCGTTGCCAAGGCGTTCTGCCCATGACATCATCAGATCTTCACGTTTATCGAATATATCCTTCTGCATACCGATGACATCATCAAATACCATCGTCTGTCTGTCGTCTCCCGAGAACTTCTTCCACTCGTATTTGTCGGTGGAGGAGTTGCCCGTACGTGCAAAATTGGTCCACATTTCCTTTGCGACATGACGGAACTCGCAATCATCGGTCCCGACGATCTTGCCGCTTCCCATCGGGTCTTCTATGCAGGTGTCGAACAGATATGTGATCTCGACTGCGTGTATTGCACCAAGTTCGGAAGTTATCACAGGCTTCTTGACGAAGTACATATAGGTGTTGCCGCCTGCGGCAGAATGTCTGATCGCCATATTGGTGTTGCCTGCGCGGAAGTTAAGGTCATTGCAGTACTGCTCCAGCCTGCTTCCCTCGCTTTCGTTTGCAAGTGTAGCCATAAACTCGTCATACATGGCTTTTTCTTTGTCGTTAAGCATCGCGCGATCCCTCTTTGCGATCCACCTCAGCGTGTCGAGGAAACCTTCTTCGCCGCCCTCGGACGGAACAAAGTACCTGATCTCGTCCATATTTGACCCGATCATTAAATCAAACTTGGCTCTCTTCTCGTCTCCCCACATCTCATACATGACTGCGCGGTCCTCGGGCAGCGTAACGCCGTCAAGCAGGGGGAAGTTAGCTGTTCCGAGAAGGCAGTTCTTGTCAATGATGCTTGCTTTCAAATAGGCATCTATAAGTTCCTCGGTGGTGAGTGCCATCAGCTCGTCCATTGTTTGACAGCCCGTTGCAGTCAGGAAGTTCTGTGTAACGTGTATGCCGTGCTCCATTGTATCACAGTAAGCGATGTTAGCGCTCTGTGCAATGATTTTTTTGAAAAGTCCTTCGCTTCCGTCAATGAGCGGGAGAAAAGTAACACTTGCCGAACCTGCCGACTCGCCGAAGATAGTTACGTTATCGGGATCGCCGCCGAAACAAGCAATGTTTTTCTGTACCCACCTGAGGGCTTCAAGCTGGTCGAGCAGACCGAGATTGCCTGCTTCCTTAAAATTCTCTCCTCCGGGAACACGCTCAAAATTCATAAATCCCAAAAAGCCAAGCCTGTAGTCGATAGACACGAAAATAATGTCGGGGTACTGTTTGGCGATGTTGGTAAGGTCGTAAAGGGGCGATGCCTGAGACTCGGCACAAAATCCGCCGCCGTGGATCCACACCATTACAGGCTTCTTGCTGTCGGTGCAGCCTGTATTGCAATACACGTTCAGCACAAGGCAGTCCTCGCCGAACTCCGCCGTTCCCATTGTGTCGTTTACGGGTCCGATCGGAACGTGCCCCGGTGTTGTTGCATCATACACGCCGTCATCATCTGCGGCAGGAAGTGCTTTCTGCCAACGAAGCTTACCCAGCGGCTGTGTTGCGTATGGTATGCCCTTCCAGATGATAAGCCCGTCTGTTTTCCTGCCGACAAAAGTGCCGTTGGCACATTTTACAGCTGCCGACTTATCGTAATTTCCATCTGTGATCCGTCTGTTTTCTCCGTACATAGCTTTTGTTTCACTCACTGTTTGATTCTCCTTTCAAATAGTCCGACATATCCCGAATTACGTGTTTGCATTTCGGGCAGGTCACATTTTCGGCTTTTTACCGAACACTTCTGTTTTTTTATTTTCATATTCCGAAGATCTCCCCGGAATATAAAAACGCACTCCAAAAGACATAGTCCTGCTATAGAGTGCGTTTAAAATACATAATATTTATTTGCAAAAAGGCATAGCTGTGCCGCTTGCTTGTTCGTTTTCCTGAAACTGCATTGATCGGCATAAGCTTTCAACTCCTTTTTCAAATATTCTTGTAAAATATTCATTGCGGTAATATTCAAAACCATTTCCAATATATTGCTATAGTCTAATTTTAACAAAAAATTTAAAAAATGTCAATAAAAAACAGCAATTTTGTTAGAATAAGTTTATTGATATATGCATCAGGAGAATTTATTGCACAAATACGGTTTATGTGCTATAATAATGTAAAACAATGTTTACCATAATATACCGAGGAGGGATTTTATGAAGAAAAAAATTTTTAAATATGGTATTTCACGTTTTTCTTACACCGTCCGAAGACGGCGATCAAAGGGAAATACTTATTGATAAAAGCGGCGTTTAACAAACTAAGGAAGCCCCCCCGCTTCTAAAGCGGGGGGGGGCTTACTTAAAATTCAGTGGGTCAGCACTTTTGCTGCGCAAAAGCCAAGCAAAGCCTGTCCGCATCTATCTTTGCGGTGCAATGTTCAAGCTCCCACTGAATTTGGAATTGCTTGCAATTCCGTTGGTTATGAGTATGTAGCAGAAATTTATTTCTGCGGAATACGAATATCATTGACTTCAATACCAAGAAAAAGAGGTGTATTTTATGGAACACAGAAAGTATAATGACACTTACTACATAAGGGTCGATAAAAATGAGGAAATAATAAAAAGCATTATTGATGTCTGCCGCAAAGAAGGGATAAATTCGGCAGTTTTCAGCGGTATAGGCGGATGCAAAGAAGCGGAGATACAAACTTTTATTCCCGAAAGCGGCACATTTGAAACAGAGACTTTAACGGGAATGCTTGAACTTGTTTCACTGAACGGAAATATCATCACTGATGACGAGGGAAAATATTTTCACCATACACATGCCATGCTCACCTATAAAAACGGAGACGAACATAAGGTCTCGGGCGGACATATCAAGTCAATAACGGTGCTTTATACGGCAGAGATAGAATTAAGACCCGTTATCGGCGGAACGATAAAAAGATTATTTGACCCCGAAACGGGAACAGGGTTCTGGGATCTCAAGTGAAAAAAACAATGAAAAAAATTTTAAAACTATTTTAAAGGAGGACACAAAAATGAAAAAGAAGATAATTACAGCAACATTGACACTTGCGCTTGCCGCAGGTATCTGCGGCAGCGTGTATGCGGCAGAGAAAGCCGCAGAGCTTCAGGTTGGCAATCCCGTTATGAAAGTAAATTTACAGGAGCAGACGATAGATGCACCGCCCGTTATAGTTAACGGACGTACATTGGTACCCGTAAGAGCCGTTGTTGAAGCGCTTGACGGCACTGTGGACTGGGATGCGGAAACAAAGACCGCAAAGCTTGTATCGGGCGATAACACGATAGAGCTTACTATCGACAGCACTGCCGCAAAATTAAACGGCGAGGAAGCGATGCTCGATGTTGCTCCCACGATAATGGACGGCAGAACGATGCTGCCGATACGCTTTGTTGCAGAGAGCTTCGGTTTCTATACCTATTGGGACGCGGAAACAAAGACAGTATATGTCGCAAAGATAGCCGATGCGAAAGAAGAGGAGGAGGAAGATGCAGGCGGATATGCTTTCTATCACACAAGCAAGGAAGGGTCAATGTTTGTTGAAATGGAAGACCGCACATTTGCATATGATAAGAACGATGAAGTTATAGGTGAATTCCTTGACACTTTTATCAGCGATGAAGACTATACCGACAAGGACGGCAAGAAACTTAAATTTGTATACGATGATAATGAGATCTCCGTTGTTGATGCTTCGGGCAAAAAGTCCAAACTCACGGTAGACGAGAGTCTTATCATTTCCGACAAGGACAACAACACATACAGTTTTTTCTTCGGTGACGGATATTGGTCGATTCTTGTGAAAAACAGCAAGGGTGAGTTAGTAAACGAGCTTAAACAGGGTGACAGCACATACTACTACAAAGCCGAAGACGGAAAAGAGCTTACAGAGACCGTTTCACGTTTCGGCGATGAGCCTTATATCGGCTATACCCTGCCCGATGGTACTTTTATAAAGTGTGACAGAGACTATGACACCATTTACACAGACGAAAGCGGCAATCTTTACGGAGATTTCCTCGGCTGGATGACCGAACTCAAATCAGACGGCACTATCATAAAAGACTATCGTCCGATGGACTCTTATGATATACTTATAAATGATGACAAAACCGAGTCCTATTTATACTCGGGCAAAGAATACGATTATGTTATACGTTCGGCGGACGGCAAGGAGATCACACTCAAAATTACCGCGGAAAAAGAGGATGATACCATATATCAGGGCAGCGACGGCAAAACATATACAGCACACGAAGATTTCAGCTGTACCGTAAAGGACAAGGACGGTAACGAATCCAAGCTGAATTACGGCGGTTATGAACGTACATTCAAGGCAAAAGACGGTTCGGAGATGACAGTAAGATATGTCGATGATGATTATATCTTAACAAAAGCCGACGGCACAAAGACAAAAATCACCGCGTCCGAAGGTGTGGGCTGAGTCATAGTATGACTCGTTATACTCTCCGTTAAGAAAATGTGGAAAAGATAAAAAGATACAATAAGAAGATATAATATAAGAGGGTATAATATGGAAAAAAAAGAAAACAACGAAAACATAATTTATCTTCTGCCAAAGAAGAATAAAGGTCTTAAAAGGTTTCTTTTCACCCGTTTGCCTGTTTTTATCGTGCTGATAGCTATCGAGGCGGCAATTCTTGTTGCGTTTTACGGCTTTTTTAATGATTATTTCCCGCACTTTGCCACAATACAGGCAATATTCTCCATAGGAATGGTGATATATCTTTTCAACTGTTCTATGGATTATTCGGCAAAGCTTACATGGCTTTTCCTTATAATGATAGCACCTGTCCCCGGAACGCTCTTCCTTGCATGGACAAAAAGAGACCTCGGACACAGAACGGAACAGTATTTGATAAACAACATCATAGCCGAAACAAAGACACTTCTTCCGCAGGACGAAAAGGTGCTTGAAAATGAGGATATAGTCGATTCGGGTTCGGATGACCTGTGCAAATACCTTAATTTAAGCGGCTGCTTTCCGCTTTATGCCAATACCGAGGTAAAATATTTCCCCCTTGGCGAAGATAAATTTGCGGCTTTGCTTGAAGAGCTTGAAAAAGCCGAGAAATTCATATTTATGGAATACTTTATCATCAACGAGGGCTATATGTGGGGCAAGCTGCTTGACGTACTTTCGCGCAAAGCAAAGGAAGGCGTTGACGTGCGTGTGATGTATGACGGTATGTGCGATGTTCTGTTTCTTTCTTCGGATTATCCGAAAAAAATGCAGGAAATCGGCATAAAATGTCAGGCTTTTTCACCGATAAAGCCGTTTCTGTCATCCCACTACAATTACCGCGACCACAGAAAGATCACAGTTATCGACAACAAAGTTGCATTTACGGGTGGTGTAAACCTCGCTGATGAGTACATAAACAGAATAGAGGTTTACGGTCATTGGAAGGACACAGCCGTTATGCTCAAAGGTGAAGCGGTAAAGAGTTTCACGCTTATGTTTTTACAGATGTGGCAGATATTTGAAAAAGAGCATAAGTGGGATGAATGTCTGGCAGAGAGCGTAAAAGCCGAAAGCGACGGTTTTGTTATGCCGTACTGCGACTCACCTATGGATGCGTACAAAACGGGCGAAAACTTATATATGGATATACTCTACCGCGCCAACGACTATGTGCATATAATGACACCTTATCTCATACTCGACAACGAGCTTGAGACCGCACTGAAATATGCTGCGGAAAGAGGAGTTGACGTAAAGATCATCCTTCCCGGCATACCCGACAAAAAAGCCGCCTATGCTCTGGCAAAATCGCATTACACATCGCTTGTGAGTTCGGGCGTTAAGATATACGAATACACCCCCGGCTTCATACACGCAAAGGTATTTGTAAGCGATGATATAAAGGCAACGGTAGGCACTATCAACCTTGATTACAGAAGCCTTTATCACCACTTTGAGTGTGCGGCATATATGTTCAAAACAAAATGTATAGCAGATATAGAAAAAGATTTTCAGTATACCCTTTCCAAGTGCAGAGAAGTCACTCCCGAAACTATCAAAAACGAGACCTTCTATTATAAAGCACTCGGCAGTATTATGAAAATAATCGCACCATTAATGTAAAAGGCTGTGTCGCATTAAGCTTCACTCTCCGACGAAAAACTTGTTTTTCGCCAATTTTGCAGTTATCGCCGATATGCGCGGCAAGCGTGTTGAAGCTCTACTATGCAGGTTGGACGGCTCAGCCGCCATCCAACCAAAAATGACCTGTCAATTTATAAAAAAAGAAAGGTAAAAAAATGAAAAGAAAAATCAAAACAACAGCAGCTGCTTTACTCTGTGCGGCTGTTTCAACAGGTATGCTGACAGCCTGCACAAGCAGCAATACAACCGCACCGCAGGAGCAGACCACGGTATCCGACAGCAGCGCAGGCAGCGAAGAACAGGCAGCGGGCATTGACTATATGGCGCTTGTAAACAAGCTTTCTCCCCTGCCCGACAATTGGGAGGATAATATAGAGACCATACATATGACAAATTCCATAGGCGATGATGTCGAGGTGGAAAAGAAAGCTTACGATGCTTATTTTGAATTGAAAGCAGAGCTTGAAGCGGAGGGTGTGTTTGTCGATCTTGATTCCGCACGCAGAAGTGTTGCGGACCAACAGCGTATAATGGATGAATTCACGGCGGAATACGGTGCGGACTATGCCGCAAAGACCGTTGCGACCCCCGGTTATTCCGAGCATCACACGGGTCTTGCGCTTGACCTTTATCTTATAATAGACGGCAAGGATATAACCGAAAACGAAGATATGGTACAGTACCCCGAGATATGGGCAAAGATACACGAAAAGCTTGCCGAACACGGCTTTATACTGCGGTATCTTGACGGCAAAGAATATATCACGGGCTACGGATATGAACCGTGGCATATACGCTATATCGACAATGCTGATATTGCAAAAGAGATAATGTCCAAAAACATAACATTCGAGGAATATCTCGGCAAGGCAAGCTCGGAGGAAGTAAACATCGACCTTGGCAATTCACAGCTTTATACCAAAGACGAGCTGAAAGAAGCTGCCGTACAGGTAAAATGCGCGTTCGCAGGTTTTGGCTGTGAGCTGAAAAGTCTGCGCTATGCAGGTGACGAATGTAACTCGCCCGAAAATCTTGAATATGTTAATTCGCTTGACGAGGATGCAAATTATGTACAGGTAGTCGAAATGTTCACCGATTTCCATACTCCCAAGGAAGGCACGGTAGTCTTTGAGCCCGATACGGATATGAACGATTACCGGTGGCTGCTTGCAAGAGAGCAGAACGGCGGCTGGCAAATAGTAACACAGGGCTATTTATAAATACTGCCGACCTTTTTTAAAAGCACCCTTTAATAAAAAAATCATTTTGTGTGACCATTGTGTTTTTTTACTGTCATTATAGTTGAAAGACAAAAACACGCGGTAAAAAGTGTTTGAAAACTACAACATTCACTGATCCAAAAGGGGGAAATAATTATGAAAAGAAAATTAGCATTACTTTTAACGGCATGTCTGATGCTCACCGCTTGCAGCAAGCTTCCTCAGACATCACAGCTTCCGAATCCGCTGCCCAATAACAAGCAGACAGCAGCACTTCCGGGTGAGGACGAAAAAGACACCAGAATAAGAACAATTGGCGAAAGTTATGACGGTCTGTACGATTACAATTATGAATTTGATGCGGTACAGGGTGGTTCGAGCCGCAGCTTTTTCGGCAAATCGGTTACGAATTCACTGTCTGCCGGTGCAAATTACGATATAGTTGCAGAAGCGGAAGATGTTGATGATTATGCACCAACAGTTCCTGCCCCCGTTGATCCCGGGTTTATATATGAAGAACCCGATTGGAACACCGAAAGCTACAACGAGATAAAGGAATCCGGCATAGTTTCCGTACAGACACAGCCGTTTTCCACTTTCGGAGCCGATGTTGACACGGCTTCATATTCCAATTTAAGGCGCCGTTTATACGAAAACGACGGACACGGCACGACCGACAACGCTATCCGTGTTGAAGAACTTATAAACTATTTCAGCTACAACTATCCTACCCCGAAAAACGGCGATAAATTTGATGTAGTAACAAGTCTTACATCCTGTCCGTGGACGGAGGATAAAAACACAATGCTTTTGCGTGTCGGCATAAAAGCAGAGGAAATAGACCCAAGTCAAGGCAGCAATATCGTATTTTTGGTCGATACTTCGGGTTCTATGTTTGACAACAACAAGCTTCCGCTTGTGCAGCAAGCTTTGAAAACATTACAGACAAAGCTCACCGATAAAGACACGGTATCCATCGTTACATACGCAGGCGAAGACAAGGTAGTTTGTGAGGGTGTTAAAGGCAATGACCATTCATCCATAACAAAGGCTATCGACTCCTTTGTTGCCTGGGGCAGTACAAACGGTGAGGGCGGCATAAACAAAGCTTACGAAATAGCGCAGAAGTACTTTGTCGAAGGCGGCAACAACCGCGTGATATTGGCAACAGACGGCGACCTTAATGTGGGTGTATCATCGGAAGCAGGTCTTATACAATTGGTTGAGGAAAAGAAAAAATCGGGCGTGTTCCTTTCATGTCTCGGTTTTGGTGACGGAAATTATCAAGATGACAAAATGGAAGCCCTTGCTGACCATGGAAACGGCAATTATGCTTATATAGACTGTTCACGCGAGGCAGAACGTGTATTGAAAGACGAGCTGTGGTCAACACTTTACACAGTAGCAAAGGATGTTAAATTCCAGGTAGAATTCAACCCCGCAAAAGTAAAGGGCTACCGCCTCATTGGTTACGAGAACAGGGCTATGGCGGCAGAAGATTTTGCAAACGATGCAAAAGACGGTGGCGAAGTCGGTTCAGGACAGTGCGTAACAGCCTTGTACGAAGTGATAACAACGCAGTCCGACCGCGAAGTCCCAAGTGTTGACTCAAAGTACAATAACGCAAATACCGGTGTTGACGGCAACGAGCTTCTTACCGTTAACGTCAGATACAAAGAACCGAACAGCAGTGAAAGCGAGCTGAGTATATACCCCGTCACCTTGGATATGTACACTGAGACAATGGACGACGATACATCATGGGCAGCAGGCGTAGCACAGTTTGGTATGCTGATGCGCAATTCCGAGTACAAAGGTACATCCTCATACAAGGAGATCTATGACAGACTTAAAAACGATCCCCGTGTAATGAGTGACGACCTTAAAGCAGAATTCCTGTATATAGTCGGTCTTGTAAACGGCGATTTTAAATATCCCTACAGCGAAACATCCGATTATAACTATTGACAGACAATAAAGAATAATAAAGCATAATAAAAAACAATAAAAGCCCCTGTGCGGATATTGATAGTTCCGCACAGGGGTTTTATCATTTAAGGTGTAAATATGTAATATGGAAATGTAAAGCAAGTCTTATGCGGCTTCCGCAAGAGAGCCCGTGTATTGTTTTTCCATATCGTAATAAGCATTTATCGCCTTTTCAAAACGTCCGTCAATATCCTCAAACGTATACAGACCGTCCTCGTTTTTCTCCATATCCTTAAATGAAATCGGATATATAACAGGCGGTGTATCAAGTGAGAGAGGAGTGTTGTTTCTCAGCTGCTCTGTGCTCTGATATACAAACTCAACGCAAACAAACTGCTTGCCCTCGCTGTTCTCCCATTTTTCAAATACAAGTTTGCTGCCTATGGGCACATTTGTTTCCAGCGTATAAGGCAGCTCGTACTGCTCAACCTCAAGTGATGAAAGAATATTTGTGATATTTACATCGTGACCGCAAAGGAAAGTGAATTTTCTGCTGTCATTTTCCAATTCGCCCTTTATTTCTTCAAGGAGAGGATCTGCCATATTTAAAGCAAGCATAGGCGCAGATTGCAGCACTTTGCCGTAAACTTCCTTTATATTGGCTATCTCTGCCCATTGGTCAAGTGTAAGGTCTTTTCCGAATGCAGCCTTTTTCTCATCGGGTTCCTCGTAATACTGCAAAACAAGCGCATCGCTTATCTGGCAGGCGGTTTTTAACGAGCCTTTCATTGCGGGTTCTTTGCCGTCTTCAAGTATTATCTCGGTATCGTCGGTTTTAAGGTCACTGAGTTCGCCGCTTTTGTAGCCCTCGGAGTCCTTATAGTCGATAACATCTGTCAGGAGGTCGTAATTAAGCTGTGATACCGCGCCCTCTATGCCGTTTTCACCGCATATCTCATTTATCTGTGCGAGAACGTCAGCTTCATACTCGGCACTTGAAAAATGCAGTTTCGGATTGAAAGTATCATCCATTTTGCCGAATTCGCCGCGGCGTTCTATATCCACATTGGCAGCAGGCAGCATACCGCTTGAGAAATACTGCGCTGTAGCTATCGTGCGCTGTTTGGAATTTGCATAGAACCTTGTTTCGCCATCCTCGGGGATATAGTTTTCGGGGATAAGCTCTTCACTTTCAAGCCATTTCCTGAAATACTGACCCATTTCGGTCTCCAGAATACCGCCTTTAAGCGATAATTCACTTGAATTGGCTGTCCATTTGACCCATTCGTGCGGTGTTGCTATCTCGTTTACCGAACCGTTGCTTGAAAGAGGTGCGCGAATATTATGCCTGCTGAAAACCACAACCTCTTTCAGTTTGTAGTCCTGCGTGTTCGGACGCTCTATTTCAAACACCTCACTGTTTTCCGCGCTGTTCTCTTCGCCGCTTTGAACACTTGTCTCCTCTGCCCTGCCCGCAGTTTCCGTATTTTGCGGCTGCCGGACAGCGGAACGGCAGCCTGCAAACTGTAGGCATAATATAGCCGAAAGAACATACGATGCAGCCTTATTCATAAAACTGTTTCTTCTCATATTGATCGACCCTTTCTTATTTGATCACTATAATTTTTATTTTAGATTTATAATAACATATACACAAAGAAAAATAAAGGGTTAATTTCAAAATATCCGTATGCAAAAAAGCCGTCACACCCTGTCGGGTCAAAATCAATGTTCGGCAAAATAACTTGAACATATATTCTCACTATGATATAATTAAAAGAGAACAACCGCACAAAATATCGCAAGAACAAAAAGAGAGGTATTATTATGAAAATAACTGTGATAGGTCCGGGCGCCATGGGGCTTTTATACGGCGCAAAGCTTTCGGCGGTATGCGATACCGCACTTATCGGAAACAACAAAGCAAACATTGATGCCATAAACACAAACGGCGTTACGGTAAAGCGAAACGGCAGCGAAGCTCGGTTTTCGCCCAAAGCATATTTAAACGGAGCGTATCCCGACAAAGCCGACCTTGTGATAATGTTCACAAAAGGTTATCTTACCGAAGCGGCGCTTACCGAAAACAAAAATATCCTGAATGACGATACGTATATAATGACCCTGCAAAACGGCGCAGGGCATGAAAATATACTGCAAAAATTTGCCGATAAAAAGCATATCCTTATCGGCACCACACAACAGGGCAGCAGCCGCGAAAATGCTTATACCATAGTAAACAGCGGTTTGGGCGAAACGGTTTTCGGCTCGCTTCTGCCCGATTGCGACAAAAGCGAAGAGATATGCAAAATATTTGAAAAAAGCGGTTTTCCCTGCTCATACAGTGACGATATTTATAAAATGATATGGAACAAGCTTATGATAAACGCTTCTTCAAGTGTTCTTTCGGGCATACTGCAAGTAAATCAGGGTTTTGTGGCGCAGGATAAAAACGCATGGGAAAGGTGTCAAATACTTATTCGGGAGATATGCGATACCGCAAATGCGCAGGGCTATAACTTTGACAAGGACGAGCAGTGCGAAAGGATATATAAGCATCTGCTTGCCGCACCCGACGGTTACACAAGCATTTATTCCGACCTTAAAAACGGCAGAAAGACCGAAGTTGACGCCATAAGCGGCGCTGTTGTTTCGGCCGCACAGAAAGCGGGCATAGCTGTACCCGAGCAGGAAAAGGCGGTAAAAGAAGTACACGATATGGAAACAAGGAACAAAGAAAGGGGCATATGCAGATGATAAGATGGGGTATTGTGGGTCTTGGCACCATAGCAAAAAAATTTGCCGATACCGTAACGGCAATGGGTAAAGACCGCGCGGTCCTTGCTGCGGCGGCATCTCGCGATATTAACAAGGCAAAAGCTTTTGCCGAAAAGTACGGCATTGAAAACAGTTTCGGCTCATCCGGGGAATTGTTTGAAAGCGACTGTGTGGATGCGGTCTATATCTGCACTCCGAACAGTATGCACTTTAAAAACTGTATGGCTGCGCTTGAAAACGGAAAACACGTACTTTGCGAAAAGCCCTTTGCGATAAATGCGGACGAAGCAAAGGAGATTTACGGATATGCAGAGGAAAAGAACCTTTTTATTATGGAAGCACTGTGGACGTTACATCTGCCGCTTCTGAAAAAGGCTTCGGAGCTTATAAAGCAAGGCAGGATAGGCAAAATTGTGAATATCCGCGCCGACTACTGCTTTACGGCGGAAGGCGCAAGGCGCGAGAGAAAGTTTCTGGCGGAACTTGGCGGCGGCGCTCTGCTTGATGTGGGCATATATAACATAGGTTTTGTAAAAATGATGTACGGCTGTGACCCCGTTTCAATTAAGACCGACTGTATTTTAAACGAATACGGTACGGACAGTTTTGGCAGCGTACTTGCGCTGTACCCCGACAACAGGTTTGCCGCCATGACATCGGCTATAGGCATAAAAGCCCCTACCGAGGGTGTTATTTACGGTACAAAAGGCAGGATATACTTCCCCGATCACCAGAAAGCCGAAAAGCTTGTAATAACCGACAATGACGGCAGCACGGAAGAAATATCCATACCATTTGAAATATCGGGCTTTGAATACCAGATAGACGAATGTGGAAGGTGTATAGAAAACGGTATGACGGAAAGCCCGAATTACACGCACAAGCAAAGCATTGAAGTGATAAACACCCTTGACCGTATAAGGAAAGAATGGGATATGATATTGACAAGCGAAAGCCGATAAAGTATAATAATAATGAAAGTTGACAACTATAAACTTGCATTTGAGGTGGAATATGTTAGAATTAAAAGTTTACAGAGGACATATCAGAAATTGGCACGAGCTTTGTGAGGATCTTGGTGTTTCAACCGAAATAAGCGCAAAAGAAAGGGAAAAAGCAATTATCTTAAAGGGCTATGAAAAATGGGGAACGGATATTGCCGCACATTTGTACGGTATGTTCGCCTTCGCTATTTTTGACGGCGAGAAGAACGTAACTTTCTGTCTGCGCGATCATTTCGGCACAAAGCCTTTCTATTATTACGTGACGGAAAGCGGCGAACTGCTTTACGGAACATTCATAAAAGACATAATCACAAAGGACGGCTTCAAAAAAGAGCTTAACGAAAAGATGCTCCAGCTTTATCTTACCTTTACATATGTTGCGGGCGAGGAGACTTTTTTCAAAGGTCTTAAAAAGCTTATGCCGGGTCATTACCTTATTTTTAAAGACGGCAAGGTCAATATAAGCCGCTATTGGACACCCACATTCTGCCCCGACAACTCAAAAACGCTTGAAGACTGGGCAGACGAGATACACGATACCTTAAAGGCGGTCATGCCGCAGGTAAAGACGGATGACGAAAAGGCAGACTCTTTTCTTTCGGGCGGTGTGGATTCTTCCTATGTGCTTGCTATGAGCGATGCGCAGACGGCAGACAGCTGCGGCTATGATGACGAGCGTTTTGACGAGAGCAAGCTTGCCGCAAAAACAGCCGAACTGCTTGGCAGAAAGCACGCTGTATGCAAGATACAGCCCGAGCAGTTTTTCGAGAACGTGCCCTATGTTATGTACAATATGGAGCAGCCTCTCGGTGATGCCTCCGCTATAGTTTTTGCAATTGCCTGCAAGGAGACCGCAAAGCACACAAAACTTTGTTATTCGGGCGAGGGTGCGGACGAATTTTTCGGCGGTTACAATATGTACCGCAATGCCGAACGCTACGGCGACAATTTAAAAGATTTCTATGTAGGCAACACCAATATAATGAAAGAGGACGAAAAGCAGCGCATACTCAAAAACTATTTTGCCGATGTACTGCCTATTGATATTGCAAGACCCATATATGCCGAAACAGAGGGTCTTGACCCGCTGACAAAAATGTCGGATGTGGATATACAGATTTGGCTTGAGGGCGATATTTATCTTAATGTTGATAAAATGAGCGAAGCGGCAGGTCTTGAAATACGTATGCCGCTTACGGACAGACGCATTTTTGACATTGCATCGCGTGTGCCGTCAAAATACAAGGTAAATGACGAAAACAACAAGGTCGCTTTCCGTACCGCTGCGGCAAAAGTACTGCCCGAGGAGATAGCTTTCCGCAAGAAACTCGGCTTTATCGTACCCATAAGGATATGGATGGCAGACGAGCGTTATAATAAGGACGTGCGCGAAAAGTTCGCATCGGACTATGCGGCAAAGTTCTTTAAAACGGATGAGATAAAGGCGATATTTGACGAATATATCGGCGGCAATTCCGATCTGTGGCGCAAAGTGTGGACGATATACACCTTCCTTGTATGGTACGAGGAGTATTTTGTAAAAGCTTAAAAAGCATACGATATTTATAAGATTTATTTTGGGGAGGTATTTTTTATGAAGTTCAGAATGATGACAGTTTTTGCGGCTTTGTTCGCACTCGGTATGACTGCGGCAGTCAGCGGCGAGGATCTTAAAGCGTGCTGCGGCTCGGTCTCTGCCCTGTCCGCCTGCGTAAAAAGCTATGATGATTTTCAAAGAGCGGGCAAGGGGCATTATATAAATGTAAAAGACGGACTGCTTGACCAAAGCGACACAAATACACTTTCGCTTGCTTATCCCGACGGGCTTGAAACAGTGACCGTATGGAAAGCACAGGACGAGGGCGACCACTACTGCAACGGCGTTTGTCTTGTAAAATACAACGGCAGGCTCTATTGTCAGTGGCAAAGTTCACAGACGGACGAGGATGCACCCGATACGCATATCTGCTATGCCGTAAGCGACAACGGCGGCAGAAACTGGAGTGAAGCAAGGGAGCTGCCTGCCGAGATAAGCGGCGGCTATTGTTCCTCGGGCGGCTGGTATGCTGCGGAGGACAGGCTTATTGCCTATATCAATTTCTGGCCCAACGATATTTCGCCGCGCGGTGGTTTTACATATTATGTAAGCTCCGAGGACGGCGAGAATTGGTCTGCACCGCAGCCAGTTACAATGTCGGACGGTACACCGCTCAATGCGATATTTGAGCAGGATCCGCATATCCTCCCGGGCGGCAGGATAGTAAATGCGGCACATTTTCAGAAAGGTCTGATGATAAGCCCGATATATACCGATGACAAAAGCGGCGTAAGCGGTTGGAAAAGAGCTGATTTTACACCGACCGACAAGGGCGATACCTCACGGGAGATGGAACCGAGCATTTTTGAACGTGCAGACGGTTCGCTTGTTATGATATTCCGCGACCAGGACAGCACATATACGAAGCGCGCCGCTTTAAGCTGGGACAGGGGCGCAAGCTGGAGTGAAGTTTTCCCCACCAAAACACCCGATGCAAGAACAAAGCAAAGTGCAGGCAATCTATCAGACGGCACGGCATTTATGGTCGGTTCGCCCGTTGACAACAAATTGAGAAGTCCGCTTGCCGTTCTGCTCTCAAAAGACGGAAAAACCTTTGACAAGGCTTATCTGCTGCGCAGTAACGAAAGCGACCCCGAAGTTGTATATGACGGAAAAGCCAAAAGAAAAGGTTTTCACTATGCAAAAAGCTATGTAAGCGACGGCAGCTTATATGTGGGCTATGCCACAAACAAGGAAGCCGTGGAAATAGCGATAATACCCGAAACAAGTCTTAAATAAAAAAACAGGGACACTACTCTCCCCTGCAAAAAATAAAGGACAGCGTTTTTTTGCGCTGTCCTTTGCTTATTGTATCCTCTTTATCAGCCGAGATCAAGCTGTCGTTTTATGATTTAATATCCATACAACATCAAGCATATCGGGTTCTGCCTTTGTGCTGTCGGTTGCTTTTGCGGCTGACTTTTGGTTTTCGGTCAATGTGTATGTGCCGCTTATGTATTTAAGGAGATATGCCGCATCTTTTCCTTTCTTATTTATATATTTATATCATATATTTTGTTTTATATTTTTTCAACGGGTATGCAGACCAGGGCATCGGCAGTTGTGCCAATAGTATTAACATTGAACATCATTGTATTGCCCGAGCATTTAAAGCCGTTTTTCTGCATAAATTCGTCCCTGCGTGTGCCGAAATCGTCTATATACGCCCTCTGTTTTCCCCTGTCTTCAAGAAATTGCACGGGAAACGAGATAACACCGTACATACAAAGCTGCTGCGGATAGACCTCAATAAACCTGTCATTTTTCATTATATCGTAAAGATCGAGCCTTTCGATATCCATTTCCTTTATAGCCCAGCCCGAATGCGGTATAAAAATATTCTTCTGCGTATCTTCATATTTATAAAGACACATATGCTGCACTTCCTCGGAGCGGTACATAAAATCCTCTATGGTCTTTAGCCTTTCTTTTTCGGTAAAAAGCTTTTCGCCCTCACTGTAAATAACATAGCGCACGGGCGGACATTCCATAAGCACAAAGCCCGTGCCTATTGTTTTAAGCGTTTTCATCAGCTGGATATTATCTTTCAGCCAATGCCGCATATGCTTTTGCCGCCTCATTTCCTCGTCTATTTCATTCAGCTTTTTCTGCGCTATATCAAGTATATTATCACTTGTATTTCCGAACATTTCTTCTATTTCGCTGTGTGTAAAGCCGCATTTGCGCAGGATCCTTATCTGTGCTGTTTTTATTATATCCTGCTGTGTATACCAGCGGTAGTCCGAGTTATCCCTTTCGGGCGTAAGATAACCGTTTTTTTCATACCGTCTTAATGTCATTGATGTAACGCCGAGTATTTTTGCCAGATCGCTGATTTTATACTTCATAATTATCACCTAATAACATTTTAACATATATCCGTAAGTTTTACAAAATTTTTTTTAAAAAATTTCAAAAAAACTATTGACTTTAACGTAATGTTATAGTTTAGCATTGTAATTACATAAGGGGCTCTAAAAATCAGGGTAAAGCCAAAAGCTGTGACAGTCAACCGCAAAGATAGATGCGGACGCTTGCACAGCAAGCGGCTTTTGGCTTTAGCCAAAAGTTGTGACAGCTATCGGAAAATATAGCAAGTTTGGCAAAACGATAATTTTTAGAGGTGCCCGTAAAAAGACAAGCGGCACAAAACGGCGGTGCGATAAATGCAAAGCCGCTGCGGCCGGGTGTTTTGAGAAAAACAAAATATTATGAGGAGGAATAAAAATGTCAAAGAACAAAAAGCAGCAGTTCCGCAATACGACGGCATTGTTTTTGTCCTTATCAATGGCGCTTTCATCCTGTCCGCTCGACATTTTCGCGGCAGAAACGATAACGCAGGGTGACTGGACGATAACAAACGAGGCCAACAGCGGTACTGCATCATTTGGTGAGCTGGGCTTTACATATTACAGTCCCACCACCCAACTGACCTACGGCGCAAGCGGCGGCAAAGATTATGTCCGCTCCAACAACACCAACGGTTCGGCATCAAACGGCATAGTAAACACAAAGGATAAATCCTACTGTGATTTCACTTCCCCGAGCGACGGCACGCTCACGGTGTTCGTCGGCAACGCATCAAGCAAAACGGGTTATGTGAGCAAGACCGACAAAAACGGTACAAGCACGGCAATAGGCAGCTTTATCCCGGGCGGCAAAGGCGATTTTGACACCGACGAGCTTAAAGTTACACAGGGCACGACCTGGGCAACACTTGATATAGAAACCGCGAAAGACACGGTCTATTATGTAACGGTCCAGGGTTCAAAAATGTTCTGCTACGGTGCGGAATTTGCGCCCTACACTGTTTTATCGGGCACGATAGACGACAGCTTTAATTTAAGCGATTATCAAATAAAGCTTGTCAGCAAGGAAACGGGCAAAAGCGTAAATGCCGATATAAGCGGCAAAAGCTATACCGCAACACTTAAACCCGGTGAATACTCGGCGGCTTTAACAGGCAAAAACGGCACAAGCTACGCTATATCAAGCGACACAAGGCTTATAAGCGTTGAGCCGAGCGAAACGATAACCCCGAAAGAACAGACACATAACTTAAAAATAGAAGAAAGTGTTTCATACACTGTAAGCGGCAAGCTCAACGGGCTTGAAAGCATACCGAAAGATATGAAACTTGTGTTCGTTCCCGAAGATACGGCTTCACACGAAGAAGCGGCGGCAGAGATAAGCGGTACAGGCTACTCCGCACAGCTTGTTGCAAACGAAACTTACACCTTAAAGCTTGAGGGTGCAAAGGACTACGAACTTGCGGAAGAAGTTGTTGTTACAAACGACAACGAAAACCCCGTTTCAAAAGACATTTCTTTCAAGGAAGTGGGCAGATATGATGTAACAGGCGGTTTCATCGTTCTCGGCGATCACCGCGGCGAATACAAAAAAGCAGATGTTACGCCTGCTGCAATAAAGTTTACAAATGTCGATGACAAGTACGAATATACAGGCACCGTAACGGACGGCAAATACAATGTTGCTTTAAGAAACGGCTCTTATATCGCAAGCGTTGATGCAGACGGATATTCAACTTCCACCCATGTGGTTGTGGATAACGATGTTGTCACACGCGATATTCTTCTCAAAGACGAAAGCAAAAAGGAAGTCCCCTACTCCGCAACGGTTTATGTAGGCGAAGATAAAGAATACAAGACCGTTCAGGCTGCCGTTGATGCAGTAACGGCAATGACCAGAAGTGATGAACAGCGTGTTACCGTAAAGATCGCTCCCGGTACATACCGCGAACAGGTTGTTGTAAACACACCAAACATCACTTTTGAAAGTGACGGCGGCAACAAGGACAACACAAAGATAACATGGTACTACGGTATCGGTTACAAGTATTACAGCTGCGTTGACAGCTTCTATAACCCTTATGCGGATTATGACAAGCTTGAAAAAGGCAGCGCAGTAAAATATTGGGGCTCGGCTGTTATTACACAGGCAAAGGCAACGGGTTTCAGAGCAGAAGGCATTACTTTTGAAAATTCTTTCAACAAATATATGACGGATGAAGAAATGGAAGACGGCGCAGAACCCGACGGTCTTCAATCTATCAATGTTGCAAGAAAAGAAACCACCAATGTTGACACCAAAGCATCCACAGAAAGAGCGGCTGCACTTGTTAACTACGCCGACAAGACGGAATTCAAGGACTGTTCTTTCATAGGCAGTCAGGATACACTTTACACCTGTAATGTTGCGTATGACGCATATTACAAAAACTGCTACATAGAGGGTCAGACAGACTTTATCTACGGCAACGGCGATGTTATCTTCGACGGATGCGAGATAAACTTCTGCGGTTACGACGGCACGAAAGCGGCAGGCTACTTGACTGCAAACTCCTGTTCACAGGCTTATATGTCAACAGACGGTTATATTTTCAGAAACTGCTATGTATCCTACAACGGCGAAAG
>JAGAHK010000252.1 GCA_017627115.1 Bacillota bacterium
AAGAATAAGGGAGTTTTCAAACGTGCCTATAATCATGGTCACGGCAAAAGGCGAGGATATGGATAAAATAATGGGGCTTGAATACGGCGCAGATGATTATATCACAAAGCCCTTTAATATACTTGAATTAAAAGCACGCATAAAGGCTATTCTGCGCCGCAGTGTGCGTACTGTGCCCGTAAGGGAGGAGAAAAAAAGCACGCTTAAAATACGCGATCTGGAGATAGACCTCGATTCGCGCAGGTGCTTTATAAACAACAAAGAAAAAAATCTTACCGCTAAAGAATTTGATATGCTTGAACTTTTTATGGAAAACCCGGGTAAGGTATACAGCCGCGAACTGCTGCTCAATACCATATGGGGCATAGGCTATCCCGGAGATGCGCGCGCGGTGGATGTTCATGTAAGACGTTTGCGTGAAAAAATAGAGGAAACACCGAGCGAGCCGCAGTATATCCATACAAAGTGGGGAGTTGGTTACTATTTCAGATAATTTCGGTACAAAATGGTACCAAAGCCTTAAACTTGAACTTTTTGCCGCCGTTTTTCTGGTAGGCATACTGCCCGTGCTTGTTTTTTCAATGTTCATTTCGGACAGTCTTAAAACATATTTCAAGGAAAACAACGAAAAGGAACTTTTGTACAAAGCCAATAAAATAGCGGTAAGTATACAGAAAAACAATTATCTTACCGAAGAGAAAAACCGTATGCAGTTTGTGGAGGAGCTTGATGCAAAAAGCGAGGAAGAGGGCTACCGCATCATAGTGACCGACAGTCTCGGCGTTGCCGTAGCCGATACGAACCGTTCAGCCATAGGCAAAATGTGCGTTGTTCCCGAGATCCTTGTTGCACTTGACGGCAAGGATGATGCAAACCTGCGCGATTCCGAGGGTACTGTGTATGCCTCGGCTTATATAGAAAACGAGGGCTCGGAGAAGATCGGGGCAGTGCTTCTGGTTTATTCTTTTGATGAGGTAAACGAACTGCTTAAAGAAATAAGCCATAATTGGCTTATAGTCACGATAGTTATTGCAATATTGCTATTTATAATCGCTTTTTTGATAACGCACGCCATCTTTGTGCCGCTGACGAATATTCTTTCGACTATACAGCGTATATCAAACGGTCAGCTCCATAACAGACTTGTGGTCAAGGGCAATAATGAGCTGAGCCGTTTGGGTGATGCCATAAATGTTATGACACAGCAGCTGGAACACGTTGATACCGCAAGACAGGAATTTGTTTCAAACGTATCGCATGAGCTTAAAACGCCGTTGAGCAGCATAAAGGTATTGAGCGAATCCCTGCTTTTGCAGGAGGATATGCCCGTTGAAATGTACCGCGAGTTTATGCAGGACATAAATTCGGAGGTAGACCGTATGACAGACATCATCAACGATCTTCTTGCGCTTGTAAAGCTTGATTACCGTGAAGAGGGTATGCTCAATATATCCGAGTTCAGTCTTAACGAGGTGGTAACGGCAATAGTGAAGCGCATATCACCGCTTGCCAATAAAAAGAATATTATGCTCGACCTTGAAAACATCAAGGATATAACTATAGAGGCGGATGAAACAAAGCTTACGCTGGCACTTTCAAATCTTATTGAAAATGCCGTTAAATATACTCCCGATGAAGGAACGGTAACGGTGACTGTGGACGGCGACCATCAGAATGCCTTTTTCACCGTTAAAGACACGGGCATTGGCATCAGTCCCGAAGAACAGACCAAAATATTCAACCGTTTTTACCGTGTTGACAAAACGCGCGACAGGGAAACGGGCGGCACCGGTCTGGGTCTTGCCATTACCCATTCCACAGTTATGATGCACAACGGCAGCATAAAGGTCACAAGCGCAGAGGGCGAGGGTGCTACCTTTGTGGTAAGGATACCGCTGAAGCATCAGAGCATAAACTGAGCAAGGGGGTATTGAATTGAAAGGAAAAACTATATTTGCTGTCGGTCTTTTGGCTGTTTTGATCGTCTCGGCGATAGTTTATATCATTGCTGTCAATCGTGTACCCGAAAAAGAAGGTATGACTGCCATAAATATGTATTATATAGGCGATATATCGGGCACGCTTGAAACGGAAAAACGCAGAATGCGTCTGCCCGAAAGCAATGAGGAAGCTTTAAGAACAGTCTTTAACGATTACCTGAACGGACCGCAGACTACAAATTATTCACTTGCCGCTGCGGATATGAAGAACTTTACAAGTCTGACTTATCCCGTAGACGGCAATGAGAACATAGCAAAGATAAATTTTACACAAAGCTACAATGCTTTAAGTCAATCACGCAAAATGCTTTGTATTGCGGGTATGGTATACACGCTGACGGAGCTTGATTTTTTGCGAAATGTTTATTTTTATGTGGATAACGAGCCTATAGTCAATATGAACAATGAGGCTTCGGAGCGTTATAATCGCAACAATGTTGCCGTAAACCCAAGCCTTGAACCCGAAAAGAGTGACAGGCAGCTTGTTGTGCTGTATTTTACAAATGCGGCGCATAATTATCTGATAGCGGAGGAACGCAGCATTGAGATAAAGCAAAGTCAGACTACAGAATATCAGATAGTGGAACAGCTGATACAGGGGCCGCTTGACAGCAGTCTTGTGCCGACATTATCGGGCGATGTAAAGATAAAGGATATAAAAACGGAAGAGGGCATATGTTATGTTAACCTTTCGACCGATTTTCTTACAAAGCACGTTGGCAGCGGTAATGAGCTGACGGCTGTGTATTCCATAGTGAACTCTCTTACAGAGCTTGATAATGTCAAAAAAGTACAGTTCCTTATAGAAGGCGAGAAAATAAGCGACTACAAAGGCGGGCTCGACCTCGGCAAGACACTGGAGAGGAATACCTCTGTCATATACAGGGAAGATGAGGAATAACGTATGGCAGCCAAAAATGATCTGAACAAGAATGTTTATCTTCTGTATGGTGAGGAACGCTATCTTGTGCTTGAAAAGGAAAAAGAGATCGCAGATGCTTTTGCTCCGCCGCAGGGGCTGGAGATAATGAATACCGCTGTATATAAAGATGGTGTGGGTGCGGAACAGCTTAAAGCCGACTGTGATATGCTGCCTTTTATGGCGGAAAAACGTCTTATCAGAGTTGTGGACAGCGGCTTTTTTACGCGCGGCAAAAAGGACGAGACCGAGTCTGTTGCGGAATATGTAAAAGAAATGCCGCAGTCAACGGTTTTGGTGTTTGTCGAAAGCGAGGTCAGAAAAGACAATGCACTGTACAAGGCAGTAAAAAAACACGGTGAGTGTATGGAGTTTGGTATGCTGAAAGCGCGGGAATTGACAGGCTTTGTAAAAAAGCAAAGCAAGGGTCTTATAAAAGATCCCGATTTCTTTATCTCTTATGTTGGCGAAAGTATGGAAAAGCTTGTCGGCGAGATGAAAAAGCTTGCGGCATACTCAAACGGCGAGCCTGTGGATAACAGTGTTATAGAACAGGTGTGCAGTCCTGCGCTGGATACTTATGTGTTCAATATGACGGCTGCAATAGGCAGAAGAGATATTGGTACGGCACTTGATATCTATGGCAATATGCTGGTTGAAAAGGCTGCACCCATAGCTATTTTAAGCAATATAGCAACGCAGTTCAAGCTTATGCTGGAGTGCAAGGAGCTTGTGAAGCGCGGCAACGGATATGCACAGATAGCCGAGATACTCGGTACAAGGGAATTTATAGTGAAAAGATCTGTGGAGCAGGGCAGGAACTTTAAGCTGTCGGAGCTTTTAAATGGCATAAAAGCCTGCTATAAATGCGATATGGATATTAAAACGGGCAAGGTATCCGATGTTCTGGGTGTAGAGCTTGTGATACTCGGGCTTAACAAATAAAAAAGGGGCTGTCGCATTAAGAATATGATAATATTCAATGGTTCAGTCCCTTATGTTGTCTATTTCCTGTTAAATGAAATTTTTTATTAAAGTAATTTTGGCGCCGCAGGCTTTAATCCGCAGGCGGAAACCGCGTTTTCGCCGAGGAGCGGACAAAGTCCGCAAACCTTACAGACTTGCAAGTGTATCTTTGATGCACGCAGACAAGTCTGCTAATTGGCAAAAAACCTGTTTTTTGCCAGAGGGTGGAGCTTAATGCGACACCCTCTTTTTATTATCCGAATATTCTGTTTACTTCTTCAAGTGCTTTATGTGTGCCTATATCATAACATTCGCCGTTCATAATATAAGCATAGACATCTTTTTGCTTATAGAGCCATGCAAGGAAATTTCCCGGTGCATCGGGTTTGTTGCCTGCATCAAGATACTGCTTGATCATTGGCACTGTGCTCTTTTTGTAAATGTAAGTCGCAAAAGCGGCTTTATTGCTCTTTGGCTGCTGCGGCTTTTCCTCAAAGTCGATAATGCGGTTCTGCTCGTTAAGAAGCACAACACCAAGCTGCTTTATCATCTCGGGATCGTCAAACTGCTTTACACATACGCAGTCATCATCTTTTTCCTTAAAATAGTTGTAGTATTCTTCAAGACTGTAGGTGAAAAGGTTGTCACCTGCGATTATCATAAGATCGTCATCTATCTTCTTTTCCTCTATGGTGAACTGTATATCACCGATAGCGCCGCGGCGTGTTTCCTCTGTGGATGTGCCGTCGTCAAGCACCGATATTGGTATGGGATTGTCGAGCTTGTTTGCCCATTCAACAAAATTTTCCGCAAATTTATGGTTGCTGACAACATATATTTCGTCAACTGCTTTAACAGTGTTTATCTGTTCAACTATATAATTGATGATAGGTTTTCCGCCGACGTTAAGAAGCGGCTTCGGTGTGGTTTTTGTAAGTGGGTAAAGGCGTGTTGCATAGCCTGCAACCAGTATAATTGCTTTCAACTCTGTTTCCTCCGTTATAATTTGATAATAGTTTGATAATAGTTAAATATTGATTTGATATTATTGTGAACCTTCTTTTTTCAGTACTACCAGAATGGTTTTCAATATTATTATTATATCGAGAGAAATGCTCCATTCCTCAATATATTGTGTGTCGAGCTTTACTATTTCTTCAAAATCGGTTATATTGCTTCTGCCGCTGACCTGCCACATACCTGTCAGACCGGGCTTTATGGCAAGACGCTTGCGGTGGTGAAGTTCGTATTTTTCCCATTCGTCAAGCGTTGGCGGACGTGTTCCAACAAGACTCATATCGCCTTTGAGCACGTTCCAGAACTGCGGGAATTCGTCTATGGAAAGGTCGCGGATAACGTGGCCTATACCCTTTATGATGCGAGGGTCTTTGTCCATTTTGAACATCATGCCGTCCTTGACCTTGTTTTGCTCCATAAGTTCTTTTTTGCGTTCTTCCGCATCCATATACATACTTCGGAATTTGTATATCTTGAAGAGCTTGCCGTTTTTACCGACTCTTTGCTGTGAAAAGAATATCGGACCGGGCGAAGCTATATAT
>JAGAHK010000253.1 GCA_017627115.1 Bacillota bacterium
ACATTTCAAGATATAACTGTAGAAAAAACGTTATTTTTACACAGTCATATTTTTTCACAGGCACTCTTTCCGCACCGTCTACAGAAAACTGCATTTCGGTATCATCGAGGATCTTTATGGTAACACTGTCCTCACCGCTAAGGACAAACGGTCTTGAATACAGGTTGTGCGCACAGACACTGGTTACCGCCATAAGTCTCGTATCGGGCTTGAGTATCGGTCCTCCCGCCGAAAGATTATACGCCGTTGAACCCGTGGGTGTTGCCACGATAATACCATCTGCCCTGAAAACGTTTATAAAAGAATCATTTATATACATTTCAAGGTTTGCGATATTAAGGGCTTTTTCATTTGACACATACACCTCGTTAAGCGCAAGACAGCTGCATTTGACTTCATCATTGCGTATATGTTTTACATCAAGCAGCATTCTTTCCTCTACGGTGTACTTTCCGTTGATCACTGCATTTATCGCAGTTTTGGCATCGGAGCGTTCAACATCGCACAGATAGCCCAAAGTACCGAAATTTATTCCGAGGATCGGAAGCGAATACTTTGCAGTATGTCTCGCATATCTTAAAATAGTACCGTCACCGCCGAGAACAACGATAAAATCAGCTTTTTCATAAAGTTCTTCCGATGTTTTGCACGGAACGCCGCACGATACCGCATTGGCAGTGAGTTCAGAAACAAGAGGTACGCAGCCTTTTTCTTCAAGCCATTGTATCAATTCTTTTGTATAGGCAAGCCCTATATCACGGCTTGCATTAGCTATTATTCCTATATTTTTCATTTGTTCACCCGTTTTCAGGGAAACGCTGATTTAAGGATACCAAAAATTATTTTTGTTTTTTTGAATTTAATCAGCGTTTCCTTAGGACATTATTGCTTTTTTTATCTCCGCCTCATTATCTCTGAAAGTATTATCTCTTTCAAACAGCATAAGATATTCCGTATTCCCGTCTCCGCCCTTTATCGGAGATACTGTGATACCTCCGCAGTAAAGGCTGTTACGGGCGCTTTCTGTCACAATGCGCTCCAACACCTTTTTATGTACTTTTTTATCACGGACTATCCCGCTTTTTGACAAATGCTCGCGTCCTGCTTCAAACTGCGGCTTCACAAGCACAACTGCCTTATTTCCGCCAAGCAGGCGGTCAATATGGGGCAATATTTTTGAAAGCGAAACAAAAGAAACATCCGTCGCTATAAAATCTGCTGTTTCCGGACATTCAAAATCCGCAATATCCGTATTTTCAAAGCTTTTTACCTTGTTGTCATTCTTCAGTTCATCAACAAGCTGCGCCGTGCCGACATCCACCGCATAAACGCATTTTGCGCCGTTTTGCAGCATACAATCGGTAAATCCGCCCGTTGAAGCCCCAATATCTATGCAGACTTTGTCTTTAAGATCAAGCCCGAAAGCTTTTATTGCGCCTTCAAGTTTAAGCCCTCCCCTGCCTGCATATTTCAGCACATTATTTTCAAGTATCTCGATAACGCTGTTTTCATCGGCATTTTCGGAGGATTTTTTAACGATTTCCCCGTTAAGCTTTACTGCGCTCTCTTTTATAAGCCTTTGTGCTTTTTGTCTTGAAAAGCCGTATTTTTCTTTCAAAAGCATATCTATACGCATCATAAGCCCGTTGTTTCCTTTATTTTTTTATAAATGCTTTTGCCGTCAAGACCGTATTTTTCAAAAAGCTGCGCTCTTGAACCGTGTTCCACAAAACAGTCGGGAAAGCCGAAGCTTTGGAGCAGACAGCCCTTATTTCCCATTTTTTCAAAG
>JAGAHK010000254.1 GCA_017627115.1 Bacillota bacterium
CAAAAGGACGTCTTATATAATCCGCAGCACCCAGATCAAATGAACGTGCGATAAAATTATCGCTTGTCTCTGCTGAAACCACCATGACCGGTATTTCATTGTATTCATTATGTGAACGCAGGAACTCAAGCAGTTCAAAACCGCTTTTCTGCGGAAAAACAATATCCTGTATAATGATATCTATATGCTGTTTGCCCTCGGTAAGTATCTCTTCGGCCTTTTCTATATCTGCCGCCTCCTCAACATTCATAAAGCCCTGCAAGAGTTCGCGCAGTTCAAGACGGTTTATCTCCGAATGATCGACAACAAGCACATTTTTGTTTTTGATTTTTTCCATAAATCCAGCTCCGATCGTTATATTTCGTTCAAGCCAATATGTTTTTAATATAATTGTGATATGTTTATATATTTATTTTAAATAAACATTATATAATAAGCAACACTTTTTTATAATTCATTGTAAAAAATATGTTGGCATTTTGTAATAAAAGTGTTATAATTATATTAACCGACATTTAAAAATGTCCTTTACTATAACCCTGCGGGGCATACACTCGACTGCGTACAAGGAATATAGCCGCTTTGCGGCTTGCAGTTGGTGCAAGTAAACGCCTAAAGCTCAAAGACTTTTGTCGTTTACTGTAATTATATATGATAAGAATTGTACATAAAAACAAGGAGCAATTTATATATGAGTGCAAAAATAAGCTTTGTATCGCTGGGCTGCGATAAAAACCTTATAGACAGCGAAATAATGCTTGGACTTATTGACGAGAACGGCTATATCATCACCGATGATTTTTCGGAGGCCGACATAATAATTGTCAACAGCTGCGGTTTTATAATGAATGCAAATCAGGAAGCTATAGACAAGATACTTGAAGTTGCTGACAACAAAACAGACGGCTGCTGCAAAGGAATAATAGTTACAGGCTGCATGGCGCAGCGTTATCAGGATGAGATATTTGAGTCTCTGCCCGAAGTGGATGCCGTTGTCGGCACGGGTGATTTTGAACATATAGGAGATGTTATAAAGGCAATTCTGGACGGTCAGAAACAGATAAAACTTGTGACGGACCGTGACCATACGCTTGACGAAACAAACAGCTACAAGCGCATAGTTACAACAACAGGCGGCTTCGGCTACCTTAAAATAGCGGAAGGCTGTGACAATCACTGTACATACTGCACTATCCCGTCATTAAGAGGGAAATACCGTTCAAGGACAATGCCCTCACTTGTACGTGAGGCGGAGATACTTGCCGAAAAAGGTGTTCGCGAACTTATACTTATCGCGCAGGATGTTTCTCTTTACGGCAAAGACCTGTACGGTGAGCAGCAGCTGCATACGCTTTTGAAAAGGCTTTCGGAAATAGAAGATATAAAATGGATAAGGCTTTTATATTGCTATCCCGAAAACATCTATCCCGAACTTATCGAAGAAATGTCGGCAAATCCCAAAATTCTGCACTACCTCGATATGCCCATACAGCACAGCACCGACAAGATACTTCGCCTTATGGGAAGACGCAGCAATACACAGGGACTTAAAGATATAATATCAAAACTTCGCAGCGCCATGCCCGATATTTGTTTAAGAACTACTCTTATAGTAGGTTTCCCCGGTGAGACCGAAGAGGATTTTTCACAGCTATGTGATTTTATAAGCGAGATAAAATTCGATCGTCTCGGCGTGTTTGAATATTCGCGTGAAGACGGTACCCCCGCATATAAAATGCCGCATCAGATAGAAGAAGAAACAGAAGCAAGGCGTAAAGACGAGATACTTGCTCTGCAAAAAAGCATATCGGCAGAGATTTGCGCAGGCTTTGTAGGAAAAGAGCTTGAAGTCATAGTCGAAGGCAAGCTTGATGACGAAGATGATGTATACTGCGGCAGAAGCTACCGCGACTGCTACGAGATAGACGGTTTTGTATTTTTCAACAGCAGCGAGGAACTTATCGCAGGTGATTTTTATAATATACATATCACCTCTGCAGGCGACTATGACCTTATAGGTGAGATCATTAAACAATAAAAACCGTTGATAAGGAGAGATCAAAATGAATCTTCCAAACAAACTTACTATGTTCAGGATAATTCTTATACCGTTTTTCCTGATCTGTCTGTATATGGAAAATCCATCGGCGCGTATAGCCGCGCTTGTGATATTTTGCATAGCAAGCCTTACGGACTGCCTTGACGGATATATCGCAAGAAAGTATAATTTAGTCACAAACTTTGGCAAATTTATGGATCCCCTTGCGGATAAACTGCTTGTTTGCAGCGCAATGATAGCGCTTGCTTCAGTAAGATCGGCAGTTATGCTTCCGTCATGGGTAGTTATTATAATAATAGCAAGGGAATTTATGATAACAGGCTTCCGTACACTTGCGGCCGAACAGAATATCGTTATTGCCGCGGGCTTCTGGGGCAAGCTTAAAACAGTATCACAAATGATAATGATAATAGTATTGCTGCTTGGTATCGACAATACATTTTTCAGATATTTAAGCTATATACTCATTGCCGCAGCGGCTTTGCTCACTATAATATCGGCAGTGGATTATCTTATAAAAAACAAGGATGTATTAAAAGGCTGAAAAGCCTAAAAGTAGGTGTTGATATGAAAAAACGAGTATTATCGTTGTTTTTGACATTTATAATAACAATTCAGTCGGCTCCGTCGGTCTATGCGGCAGATATCCAGCCCGAGGAAGTTGCGCCTTATATTGATGAGCTGATCAATTTCATTAATGAAAACTACATCGGAGAAATCGATCAGAAAAAGATTATCGAGGCGGCCATGCACGGTATTGCCGAAACACTCGATAATTACAGCGAGTATTATACCGAGGCCGAATATTCCGAGGTCACGCGCAACAGCGCAAAAACCGTCTATACCGTTGATTTCGGTTTTGAGATCAATAAGGACGGCGAATTCAATATAGTTGAGTTTGAAAGCGGCAAGCGCAGGAATACGGACGGTCTGTGCATCGGCGATCGTATAAATACGGTAAACGGTGTAAATACAAAGGGTCTTTCCATAAGCGAAATGAAAGGTCTGCTCGTAAGCACCACCCCCGGAACAATGGCTCTCAACATCACAAGAAAAGGCGAAAACCTTGACTATAATGTAAGGCTGCGTTCTGTTGAAAAAAAGACCGTAACTTATGCGGGCTTTGCGGGAAATATAGGTTTAAGCTCCGACGGCATAGACAAAACTGTTGGTTATGTTAAAATAGAAACTTTCGGTGAAGGCACAGCAGACGAATTCAAAAGCACCATTGCCGCCCTGCGCCGTGACAAAAAGACTAAACTGATACTCGATCTTCGAGGAAACACGGGCGGATATGTTGATCAGGCTATATCCATATGCAATCTTATCGTTCCTTCGGGCACGATCATCACAACAAAGGATAAGTCGGGCAATGTACAGACGTACAAATCCACTCTTGCAAAAAGTCCATTTGACAAGACCATTATACTTGTTGACGGACTTACCGCATCTGCATCGGAGATAATCGCATCCGCAATGCAGGATTCGGGCGCTGCCATTATAGTCGGTGAGCAGACATTCGGCAAAGGCGTTATGCAGTCGGTAGTCGAATTCGGCGATATAGGTACGCTTAAACTGACGATGTTTGAGTATTTTTCACGCAACGGCAAAAAGATAAACGGCGTAGGCATAACCCCCGATTATGAAGTTGACGATGTTCTCTTTGTAAGCGAAAAGGACAAGATAAAGGACGAGAATGTCAAAAACGCTCTTATGTATCTGGGCTATAATGTTTCAAGCGAAAACGAGATAATAAAGAGCCTCGGCAAATTCCAGACTGCCGAAGGTCTTACGCCCACCTATAAATTAAACAGCGAAACGGTCAGCAAGATCAATCTGCGCATATATGAAAAGACAAAAAAGGTTGACGGTACCCTGCTTGAAGGCTATCTGAAAATTCTTTGATAATAAGTACTGCCAAACCTTGACAAAGCAATGTATAAAAGGGTATAATAGATTTAATTATTGTTTTTAAATTACAGAATAAACGAGG
>JAGAHK010000255.1 GCA_017627115.1 Bacillota bacterium
GTTTCGGCAAGGGAGCGTTTAGACTTGTCAGCCTTTTCATCAACTGCCTTGCTTAACACGCTGCTTATAGCATTTTCCACCAAGTCCGAGTCCTTGCGCTGAAATAACAACCTCTTTTCGCCGTTTTCCTCCTTTTTTATCGCAAAGGCAATACCCTGTGCCTTGCACTCGGCGCATATTTTTTTAAGGTGTTCGTCATTCTGTATGACTTCGCTTAATTTCAAGTCCCTGCCTTTATTGACAAGGGCTTTTACAGACTGCTTACCCGTTTCGGAAACATTGTTTTTGACCTTGTTCTCTGCCTTGTAAAAAGCCTGTTTGTAGGTATTCAGCATCCACCCAAGAAGTTTTTTGAGCGCACCCATTATAAGACTGCGCCCCTGATCTTCCATCATTGGTTTTGTACCTCCCTAAAATAATTCTGCCGCTTTACGGCAGGGGAGGAGGTCTTGACCTATGTATGATTTTTCTGATAAGCATTCCCCCTTTCAAGTCAAAGTAATAAAAAAAGCGCACATCAGTACGCAGGATTGATTTTATATTTATTTTTTAACTAAATCCTTGTATTTAAGAATTTCATTTAGTGACCGTCTGTGATCGTCAGCCTTTTGTACCTGCCCGTTAATGATAGGCATAAAAGTAAAGTCCGCATCTGATAGGTCTTGTATTGCCGAAAAATCATTTTCCGCTTTTGCTATTATATCACGATAATTATTCCCATTGTTTTCTTCCAAGTCTATACAAAGGTCATTTATCAGCTTTTTGGTCTTTTTCAAACTTTGTGTGCTATCGGCATAGTCCTTGATAAACTGCTTATCTGAAAAAATATTGCTGTATATTTCCATATTGTAAACCGTTTCCGCCTTATCTGCCCATTGAGCCGCAATATTTGCCGCATCATTTGAGTAATACTTGCGAAAGTTCAGTAATTGTATAAGTATTTTTGCCTGTGCCGCTGTTTCTGTGCTTTCGTCAAGCAAGTTTTGAATATACGGTGTAATTAAATAATCAATATCAAACATAGGCTTATACCCCGTACATATCGTGTCGTACTTCTGCACCGTAAAAATGGTTATTTGTGCAGCGTGCATTGTAAAGTGCGGCAATAAGATACTTGCGTATGTTATGGATTTTCGTTGTAGTGCGGGAGAGTGCAAACAGTACATACTCAATTTCTCTGCCTGTTATCTTCAAAAAGCGACTCTTAACGATCTCCGCAGGAATAAGACTTCCGTTTATGCTTATAGGCACAGTATTAAACGCCACCGTGTCGGTCATTATGTAAACAATTTCGTCTATCTGTTCGAGTTCGCCATAGGAAGAAGATATAACAAAATCGTCATAGCCGATGTTTTTCTTGATAAGTTCCTCGTACTTCTCATAAGTTTCAACATCTGTTAAAGCCTTATGTTCTATTGTCCTATCAATCCCATCTGTCCCTGTTGTTCTTACAGTATTAGATAGATTGATATGATTATTATAAACATTATTATTTATATAATCAGTATTTATATTTTTAGTATTTATATGTGCGCCGTTTTCCGTTACCGCATCAACCGAGATTGGATTTTCTTTTGGCGCAAAAAAGCCCTGCTGTGCATTGGCGTTAATAGCTGCCTGTTCCATAAATTCGCTGAATTTTTCAATAAGGCTGTCAACCTTACTGTCAAGTTCCGCTATCTGTCCCTGGGTATCGAGTTCATCATCGTAAAAATCTTCTTCGTCCTCATCGTCATAGTCCGAATAGTCCTCAAACTCATCATCTTCAACGGGCGGAACATAGAAGTCCGTAAAATCTTCTTCTGCCGTTTCGGACGATCCTGTCGGTGCGTTTTCGGGCATATCTCCGCCGCTTGTCTGCGGTATCTCATAGACATCATATTCATATTCGCCAAAAGTGCCGTTTGCCGTGCGTACCTGTCTGCGAACAATATAGCCTGCCGCAATAAGTTCGTCAATGCCGCTTTTTACAGCAGAAACACCATCTTTGACCGAGTATGCCAAGCCCTGTATTGTTATCTTGTAATTGTCGGGCAGGGATAAGATTTTTGATAATATACCTATAGCCTTGTATGATAAGGCATCGTTACGCAAGTGGTGATTACTCATACAAGTATAGTTTCTGTTTTTTTCAACTCTGAATATAGACACAATTGTTGTCCTCCTTTAATGAATTTTGTTTACCAAGTCAAAACTTCGTCTGCCTTGCTCCTGTTGACGATATAAACATCGTTTACTTTGTCAACATATCCCTTGCGTAAAAGGCTTATAAGAATTTCCTCGACCTTTTCCACGTTGTCGGTACTTAACTTTGCAAGCATTTCAGCCGTTGAAAAATTAGCCCCGTCCTCGTTCAGCATTGTTGCATATAACCCAATTTCTTCTAATGCTAATTCGTTTTCAAATTTGTAGTCCATAGATAGCCTCCTTTTGTAGCAATAAAAAAAGGCGCAGTCTTTAATTAAAAAAGCTACGCCTATTTGGTTAATGGTTATTAAATTTTTGCGTACCCAAACAAGACCGTTAGTGAAACGGCAGTTTAGATAGAAATCATATTAAAATGTGAAAAATTTTGAGTTAGAAATAAGGACAATTCAACTCAAAACCCTCAATTCTATGCGATTTTTGCTTCCTTGTCCTTATAATAACATATTCACCCAACTTGCGTGTGCAAGTTGTTGCTTGTGAGGGGAGAAAATCCCCTTCAATCCCCTTTTGGGTGGCGGCTTACGCCGCCTATA
>JAGAHK010000256.1 GCA_017627115.1 Bacillota bacterium
ACTTATGTTTTCAAGTGCCTTGCAGAAATCCACAAGCGTGGGCATCGGACTATTTTTCTTTTTGAAATAGTCTCTGTAAAGTATGGTAAGCACACGGTCAACAAGAGTTCGTTCCGCACCCGTAAGACCGTTTCCGTTTTCACCCGTCATAACCACATCAAGGAAAGAAAACATAAACTCCGTCTTTACAGCTAACGGATTTTCTCCGCTTTCTCCGTTTTCGGGTATATCTACATAACCCTCGTTGATATCAAGCGGATTAAAATATGTATCTGTATCGGCACTTATCTTTATAACTTCGCCGCCGAGATTTTTGCAAAGCAGGCCGTACTCCGATTCGGGATCTATACAAAGGATCTCATCATTTTCCGAGGAAAGTATTCTGTTTAAAATCTCTCTTTTTACCGAAAAAGACTTGCCTGCGCCGGGTGTACCCAGAATAAATCCCGCAGGATTTTTCAAAAGCAGTCTGTTCAAAAAAATAAGATTTCGCGAAAGGGCATTCAATCCGTAATACATACCGCTCGGCTGAAAAAGTTCCTGTGATGTAAAAGGTATGAATATTGCTTGTGCCGCCGTTGTCAGCGTTCTTCTTATCTTTATATCATTTTTTGCAAACGGAAGTGTCGCATTAAGTCCCGCTTCCTGCTCACAGGCAAGCGGCATAAGCGCACAGCCGTAGGAGCGTGCAACGCCTTTCAATTTGTCGACATTCTCCCTTAATTCCTCTCTGCTTTTAGCGGAAGTGAACACAAGAAAACTGCCCTTGAAAAGTCTTTGGTTCTTATTCTGAATATCATCTATAAGGAGATTGGCTTCCGACAGACTTCGTTTTAAATGATGCGGGATAAGGTCGGGATCGTTGCCCTGTTGGAGCAGTTTTGACTGTCTGTTTGCCTTATCCTGCTCCATAAAGGCTATTTTGGTATTGACCATATTTATTGCTTCGCTGTTATCCATAGAGTTGGTATGGATGTTTATTGTCGTATTGCACGGTATTTCCGACAATGCGTTCAGCAATTTATCCGACATATCGCTCGGCAGCTTTTTTATCATAAGAACCTGTGCATAATTATCACCCATTTCAAAGTATATCTGTTTGTTATCGGGTTTGAAATCAAAGAAATAAGGTGTTATAAAGTCCTTTGTTGACAAACCCGTGCCGACAAGCTCGGTATAGTCAAATTTAAGCGGCTCTGACGGGTTGAGTATACTGTTCATATACTCCAATCTTTCGGCTCCGCTTACGGTCTTTATATCACAGCCAAGCCCCTTGAATTTTGCCGATATATCCGTCTCTATTCTTGCAAGCGCGGGAACTGCCGCATCATAATTATCTGCTTCTATGCCGAAAGTGATATATTTTTCCTTTACAATGCTGTTCTGTCCCTGAACCGCTTTATTAAGCAGCATATCGTTATACTCAACACGCAGATAGTCAAGCCCGTCATCTTTCATCGGCAGAAGCATCTGCGCCTGAAACTCATCCTTGTCTATCCTGCGGTTATGTACCGTTATCTGTACATTTATATTTGAATCAAAGTAGTTAAGCAGCTCACAATACTGTGAAAATATGCTTATCTGCTCGTTTCTTTCTGCCACCTGATAATTTATGTCCGAGAATTTCAGCATCTTTGAAAAGAAATTTGTACCCGTTTGACAAATGCCGTTTTGAAACATATATGTATAGCCAAGTGTATGCTGACAGTCTTTGGGTGCGGCATTTCCTTTCAGTGTCTTCTTTCGGGCTTTATTTTTTCGTTCCACAGCCTCCTGCTTTTGCTTTAAGGCTTTTAAACGCTGCTTTTCTCGCTCTTTTTGAACTCTTTTTTGTGACTTCGATGAAGTCTGTTTCGTTTCTGTGATTTGATCTGTTTCGTTTTCTCTCTTTCTTAAAATGGACTGATCCCCCTTTCTTTTTACTTGTACGGTCGTTCTCTTCAGCTTCTTCCATCTCTCTGTAATATTCCTGTACTGCCTCCCTG
>JAGAHK010000257.1 GCA_017627115.1 Bacillota bacterium
AGCATACCTTTGAGTGTGCCGCTTTCGCCTATCCATTCAATTTCCAAGCCTTTTCCATCGTGGTTAAGACCCGTAATATCTCCGACGGTATCCGTAGGTGTGCCGTAGCCGCCTATGCCATATTCTTTCTTTAAAGCGGTAATGCGTGTTTTATTATCCTTTTCAGTCTTGTACAGTTCTTCCAAACGAAATTTACCATTAACAATGCCCGAACCGTGTGCAAGGGCTTTTATAACAATACTTTTAGGTATGCCCCTGATATGTTCCTCGTTGGTTACGGGTGCAGCCGCTACCTCTTTGGCGGTCTCCATATTTTTATATTCGGGAGAAGATATATATTTCTCCCAATCGGGGGATTCAATGCCGAAAATGCCGTTATGGTCGTCAATATCTTCTATTGACTCCGCCATACTTTCTGTTCCGTCATTATAGAGAAGATAAACAGGTAAGTTTTTGTTTTCCCATATATCAGCGGCAACATCCTGCGTAAGCGGCAGCATAGCATCATAAGTGTACCCGAAATCGTTTCTTTCCTCGATAGTAATATCGGGATCGGGCATATTTGCCTTGACATTATCGGGCAGAGTATACGTCTTTTCGCCTGTTGGCTGCTCTTCAACGGTGTTTTCTGCAACAGGGGCTTCAAGTTTAGCCTTGACTTCTGCAATTATTTCATTGCACTTTTCAAGGTCATTTTTACTCATAGTTAGCGTTACAGTATCGCCGTTTATCTTGCCGCTGTGCTTAATACCGCTTTCCTTAAAGGCTTTGGAAATGGCTATGCCCAAATCTTTATCGAATTTCTCATAGTGTTTTTTAGGGATATACTTGAAAACAGTATTGCCAATAATATCATCTCTATTCGCTTTTTCGGCAGGCTTTTCGTTTTCTTTTATCTGCTCATCCAAATATTTATTCACGCGAAGCAGGTATTCCTCAAGCGTTCCGCTTTCTTCTTCGTGGATAGGATTAAAATCTACTTTAATGCCCGCAAAGTGATAATCTTCTTCATTTAAGATATTGAAAACCGCATCTTCTTTCATTGTGCCGTCATATTCGACAACTATATCAATATCCGAGTTTTCGTTTTCAATGCCCCTGCTGCGAGAACCGTAAAGGGTCAAGTCCTTGATTTTAATATCAAGGTCGGCATCATCAATGTGGCCCTGAACAACATCAAACATAATGGCTTCAAGATTATCAAGGTCGGTGCCGTTGATAGGCTTATACAACTCCCTTGTTTTCTGCCTGTGTTCCTCAACTGCCTGCTGTGCGGCAACATCCTTTATTATTTCATTTACTGTATCAAGGTCATCCTTGCCGAAAGTAAGCGTTATACTGCCGTTATCGTTTATCTTGCCGCTATAATGTATATCCTCGTTTTCAAAACGCTTTATAACAAGTTCGGCACGGTCTTTAGGCATTGTTCTGTATGTCTTGTCGGGAATAGAACGGTAAGGGGTATTGCCGATTATATTTTTATTTTCTTCCTGCACCCGTTCGGGCTTTGGAGATTCCTCGTTTACAGAAAGTGTATTATCAATAGTATTATTTTCTATAACCTCAATATTTTTGCTTTTCAGTACATTTATAACCGTTCTTACCACATCGGGATTGTTTTGATAATCATCGACTTCGTATCCGCCGACAGCATTTATGATTCCGCAGACAGGTATATTATTATGGTATATTTCGGCAACAAGGTCGTAACCGCCGTTAGCAATTTTCCATTCGCCGCTGTTGCTTTCAACTACAGAGCCTTTATCCGAAAAGAATCGGTCTACTACATTACTTAGTTCAAGATTTCGGTCAATGAATATTTCAGTAACGTCCGCAAAACCAAAACGGTCAACATAATGCGCTGTTTCTCTTATTCCGTCGTTCAAAACAATAACATCACTCATCGAAAGCGAGTGACCTGTAAAATCATCCGGATGGTCAAGGTTAAACTGCTCATATATCATATTCAGCTTATCTTCAACATTAAAGCCGGGCAGGTTTACAATCTTGCCTTCATAAACAAGGTCATAATTATTTATATCGGGGTCGGAAGTATCATCAAGATTTTTGTACGCTTCAAAACGCAAGTCGTGTAATTCGGGGTCGTCTTTAAGCTGATATATCTTGTATTCCGTAACATTTGCGGCTTTTTCTTGCTCCGCTTTTTCAGCCATAACCTTTTTTATATATTCGGGAGTGGAAATTCCGTCACGTTCGATTTTTCGTCCACCGCTGTTAAGCATTATGTTACATTCCGTAGCAATTTCGCCCATACGCTTAAATGCGGCATAGTTATCCTCAAGGGTCTTGCCGGTCGCAAAGTCTATAATGCCGTTTGCTGTTTCCATAGCGATGTCAAGGTATATTCCTTCACTTTCGCCCCAAGAGGGCTGACAAATAAACTGCACATATTTAGGTACTTCCATATCTTCGGACACCCGATGGCTCATTAAAAAATAGTCATCGGGTAACATACCATTGTCTTTAAGGTACTTTTCAAGTTTATCAAAAACCTCTCCTGCGGTAGCCATTCCGACACGTTCAACTCTGCCGTTTTCATCGGGTGCGGAGTATTTTTCAAGTTCAATGGTCTGTATAACCGAAGAAACGGCAGGGGTTTTATCCTCTGCCGTCTCGGTGTTTATGCGTATATTACCTGTTCCAATACTATCTCGCGGACTCTCTGTTTCAGAGCGTTCCTCAGTCCTACCCATTTCATCTGATCCTGCTGTTTCAGTTCTTCCGTTATCCCCTCGCGTGCCGCCATTTCTTTCATCAGCGTATCTTCCAGCCTGTTCGCTTCCTTGTCCGCTGCTACGAGATGTTCCCAAAGCCCTTTTATCATCAGCCTTTGATACGTTCCCTTTTTGTTCTCTTTGAGGTATATCAGCCCGCGCTGTCCCCACATCGTCAGCGTGTACGG
>JAGAHK010000258.1 GCA_017627115.1 Bacillota bacterium
ATTAAGAATAGGATTCAGACCGCGGTAAATTTAAAAACAGAATTAAAATAACAAAATAGTTTGAGTTTCCCTGCTTTTTTGTGATGAATTTATCTTTTCAACGATTTATCAAAAAAAGGAAAACTCAAACAACATAGGTATTGAATAAAGGAAAAAAATTTGGTATAATTATACCTGTAATATTTTTATTATGGCAATATAACCAATATATAAACAAAAAACTCTACCATATAAAGGAAAGGATGTTTTTATGAAAAACACTTATGAAACGCCCCTCAATTCCCGTTATGCAAGCGAGGAGATGAAGGAAGTTTTTTCACCCGACAGAAAGTTCAGAACGTGGAGAAAGTTATGGATAACTCTTGCGGAGATAGAGCAGGAGCTTGGGCTGGACATTACGGACGAGCAGATAGCGGAGCTTAAAGAGCATGCCGACGACATTAATTATGATGTAGCGGCAGAGCAGGAAAAGAAGGTGCGCCATGATGTAATGGCTCATGTTCATGCCTACGGCGTACAGTGCCCCAAAGCAAAGGGCATTATCCACCTGGGCGCAACAAGCTGCTATGTGGGCGACAACACGGATGTTATACTTATGCTTGATGCGATGAAGATAATACGCAAAAAAGTGCTTTCCGTTATAGACAAACTTTCCAAATTCGCTATGGAATACAAGGATATGCCGACACTTGGCTTTACCCATTTCCAGGCGGCACAGACCACAACGGTCGGCAAGCGTGCCTGTCTTTGGATACAGGACCTTATGATGGATCTTGAGCAGATAGATTTTATTATGTCGCAGACGAAGCTTCTCGGCTCAAAGGGTACAACGGGTACACAGGGCAGCTTTATGGAGCTTTTCCACGGCGATAGCGACAAGGTGCGCCGTCTTGATGAAATGATAGCCGAAAAGCTTGGATACAGTGGTGTTTTTGCCGTAAGCGGTCAGACCTATACACGTAAGCTCGATTCGATGTATGCAAATGTTTTAAGCGGTATTGCGCAGAGCTGCACAAAGTTCTCCAACGATATGCGCCTTTTGCAGCATCTGAAAGAAATGGAAGAGCCGTTTGAGAAAAACCAGATAGGTTCATCGGCTATGGCGTACAAGAGAAATCCCATGCGCAGCGAGCGTATAGCGGGTCTTGCAAGATATATAATGGTGGATGCGCTCAATCCCGCTTTCACAACGGCAGGTCAGTGGTTTGAAAGAACGCTTGACGACAGTGCAAACAAGCGTATCTCCATACCCGAAGCTTTCCTTGCCTGTGATGCTATTTTGGGCATTTACAACAATGTTGCGGAGGGACTTGTGGTTTACCCGAAGGTTATCGAAAAGCACCTTATGGCTGAACTTCCGTTTATGGCGACCGAGATAATAATAATGGACGGTGTTACGAAATACGGCGGCGACAGACAGGTACTGCACGAAGCTATCCGCGTACATTCGATGGAAGCGGCAAAGAATGTTAAGGTAAACGGCGGCGAAAACGACCTTATAGAGCGTATTGCCGCAGACCCGATCTTCGGTATGAAGCTTGAAGACCTGAAGAAAATACTCGACCCGAAGAACTTTGTCGGCAGAGCGCCGCAGCAGGTCGAAGAATATATCACAGGCAGTGTAAGACCTGTTGTTGAGGCAAATAAGGACGAACTTATCGCTCATACGGAGCTTAATGTTTGATTTTTGACCGATGGGTGTAATGAATTAAATTTTATCTTGCGTAGTGTTTCTCATTCGGGGCAGCGATAAAATAGGGTAAGTTGCAAAAATTTTAAACCCCGAAAATTTTTGCTTTGAATTAAATTTTATCTTAAAGGAGTGTATAAAATGGTAAAAGCGATCGTAGGCGCCAATTGGGGCGACGAAGGCAAGGGAAAAATAACCGATATGTGTGCCGATAAGGCGGATATAGTCGTTCGTTTTCAGGGCGGCGCCAATGCCGGTCACACTATTATAAACGAATACGGCAGGTTCGCCCTGCATCTTCTGCCCAGCGGCATTTTCCACAAGCATATCATAAATGTTATAGGCAACGGCGTTGCATTTGATGTTAACGCGCTCAAGACCGAAATGGCTGAGGTAAATGCGGCAGGCGTTGAGTTCAACCTTGCCATAAGTGACAGGGCGCAGGTGCTTATGCAGCATCATATCCTGCTTGATACATACGAGGAAGAACGTCTTGCGGATAAAAAATTCGGTTCAACAAAAAGCGGAATCGCGCCTTTCTATTCCGATAAATATGCAAAAGTCGGCATACAGGTGTGGGAGCTTTACGATGAGGACCGTCTTAAAGACAAGTTAAAGGGCATTTACGAAAAGGTGAATATCTCTATGAAATACCTTTACAACAAGCCCGAGATAGATTATCTTGAAGTTTTCGAGACCGCAAAGGAATATGCGGCATTTATCAAGCCTTATGTTGCCGATACCTCAAAGCTTTTGAGAAACGCAATAAAAGAGTGCAAGAATATCTTACTCGAGGGTCAGCTCGGTACGCTTAAAGACACCGACCACGGTATATATCCCTATGTTACGTCTTCTTCCACGCTTGCGGGCTATGCGGCAGTAGGCGCAGGCATACCGCCTTATGAGATAAAGGATATAATTGCCGTAACAAAGGCTTATTCGTCGGCAGTAGGCGAGGGTCCGTTCGTAAGCGAGATACTTGAACCCGTTGAAGCGGAGGAATTAAGACGCCGCGGCGGTGACAAGGGCGAATACGGTGCAAAAACGGGCAGACCGCGCCGTGTGGGTTATTTTGATACGGTCGCTACACGCTATGGCTGTGCTTTGCAGGGCGCAACGGAAGTCTGCATGACCTGTCTCGATGTTCTGAGCTATCTTGAAACTATCAAGGTATGTACGGGCTATGAGCTTGACGGCAAGGTATACAAGGATTTCCTCACAACGGCAGACCTTTACAGGGCAAAACCCGTTTGTGTCGAGTTAAAGGGCTGGAACTGCGATATACGCGGTATTGACAGCTTTGACAAGCTTCCGAAAGAAGCAAAGGACTATGTTGCCTTTATCGAAAAAGAGATAGGCGTTAAAATAAGCATGGTATCAAACGGTCCCAAGAGGGAAGAGATACTTTACAGATAAAAAAACAGGGGCTGAAACGCAGATGCGGCAGCCCCTTTGTTAAAAAGGAGAGGGTATTATGAACAAGCTTTTATATCAGGGTCACGGCAGTGTGCGCATAATTACGGCGGAAAACAAGGTCATTTACCTTGACCCCTTTGCAGGCGAGGGCTACGACAAGCCTGCCGACCTTATTCTTATAACACATTCGCATTTTGACCATACGCAGACACAGAAGATAGCCGTTAAAAATCCCGACTGCCGTATAATTACGCAGAACGAGGCTTTAAAAGACGGAAAGCACCAAAGCTTCGATCTTGGTTTTGTTAAGATAGAGGCGGTAGAGGCAGGCTATAACAAAAACCATTCGGCAAACGAGTGCGTGGGCTACATCCTTACTTTTACAAGCGGTACAACCGTTTATTTCTCGGGCGATACCTCAACAACGCCGCAGATGAAAGAACTTGCCGCAAGAGAGCTTGATTTTGCGTTCTTCTGCTGCGACGGCGTGTACAATATGGATATACCCGAAGCCGTAAAGTGTGCCGATATGGTGGGCGCAAAACACAGCATACCGTATCACAGCATAGCATCTTCGGGCGAGGTCGCTTTCAGCCGTGAACGCGCGGAAACTTTCAATGCAAAAAATAAGCTGATAATGGAACCGGGTGAAGAAATAGAGATAAGATAAAGCTGAATGTTTTTGTTTTTTCTGTTTTTTTCGCATTTTAACCAACTAAGGAAGTCCCCCGCTTCTAAAGCGGGGGTGCTTACTTATGAGAGGGACAGGGGTCAGACAGAGACTGCTGAAAAAGTCCCCAATCCCAAAAATTTTTGAATAAAAAAGCACAAAAGTCATCAGATTTGTGTTATAATTAAGTTGCGAACAAAATATATACGCAAGGAGATGACTTTTATGCTCAATAGAGAAGCTAAACAA
>JAGAHK010000259.1 GCA_017627115.1 Bacillota bacterium
ATTTGTATTTCTCCTTTTTATTACATATTCGCATTGAACAATTGCTTTAACTGATAGATAACATCATCTGTATTTGCGTTTATACATACGCCCTCGTTAATGTCCGAAAGCTTTGAAAGGGCATCTATATCTGCGTTGTAGCCTATTGTGTATACGGGTATCGCAAGACCGCTTACAATGCTCTCAACATCTTTAAGAGTGTGACCGCGGTTTGTTTCGCCGTCGGAAAGCACAAATACCATTGCTTTCGCATCGGGTACTTCCACAAGTTTGTCCTCTATCATTTTAAGCGCAACACACAGACCGTCATAAGTGGCTGTTCCGCCCGAAGAATCAAGCGATTCCACAGTACCCTTGAAGTAGGACTGCTGGTTTATATCGAATTCCGCAATGGGCAGAGAGATCGTAACATCGTCATTGTAGCTTACAAGACCGATATAGTTGTTCGTATTGATATACTGCATTGAGTTTATAAGGCTGTCTTTCAGCGTGTTAAGCGGTTCGCCTGCCATACTGCCCGAAACGTCCGTTACAAAAACACAAACAACGGGCTGGCTGTCCTTGTTTTCCTTGTAAAGCTGCTGTGCCGCCATAAGGTCTGCACCCGAGTAATCGGGTAAAGACGGGATATAATCAATATTTTGGTCAAAACCGTCGCTTTGTGCAAGCGACCCGCCGTTTTCGCGGCAGAACTGTGCAAAACTTTCAAGTATAGGGCCTTTATCCGATGTATCAAGCTTTGCAAGCGGGTTTGTATGCGCATATCCGAAGGGGATAAAACGATAATTGCGGCTTAATTTGCTGTCGTTTACAAAAACCTGATATTCAAGTACAAATGCGTCAAAACTTCCGCGTTCTGCCGCGCTTCTCATCTGTCCCGTGGTCATTGCAACAAAGGGCACATTTTCCTGAAAAGCCTGGAAGCCCTCAATAGCTCTGTTGGAAAGGATGTTTCCGCTGTCGTAGCTGTCAAGCAGCGTAACAAGGAAATTCATACCCGTTGCGGATGTGAACGGGTTGGTATAGCCTACCGTTATCCTGCCGTCTGCGGTGGCCTGCGCAAACGTCTTTGCATCTGCGCTGCCGTAGTCCTCGACAAGAGTGGAGTAGGTGGAGTTTGATACCACAAGACCCGCATAGTTCATTACAAGGCTGTCGGTGATGTTGGTCGTTGGTATACCCTTTGCATTAAGCATTTTAACGCTCAGATCGGACGATGGGGAAATGGCATCGGGGAGATATTTGCCCGATGCGGGATAGTCCACCTGTTGACCGCTCGATACGGTGCGCAGCCTTATGGAAGCAGGCTGACCGTTTATTATCGGTTTTTGGCGGTTGAATTTTTCCGCCATTTCACGCAGGTATCCGTCCGTGCCCGTGCCCGTTTTTTCGGAACTTGCGAATATCTCGGCATAATATCCCGTAGTTTCGTTTACCGTGATAGAGTCCGCTTTCAGTTCGGGCAGTTCCTGAAAAAGATTTTCTTCCTCGGCATAAGTCACCTGCCCTTTTACGGGTGCCGCCTCCTTGGGGTCTATCTTTTTGTAATATTTTTCAAGTGTGTCCATAGCCGATTCCCTGGATATGGTCTTGTCGGATTTGCCGACGTTTCGTGTGAGCGCTACACCGCCGAATACCAGCGCAATAACCGCAACAGCTATGCCGATAATGGCGGGAGTATTGTTTTTCTTCATTTCATTCTCTCCTTTCAATACTGATTATAGTATTAATTATAGTATTTTACTTCCTGCGTCAGCTTTTTGATCTCCTCCAGCAGATCTTCGCCGTCATTTCCGGGGCTGTCAAGCTCCACAGCAAGCGTATCAAGCTGTAATATCAGCTTTTCGTTTGTGTTTATAACATTTTGTATCGCATCCTCGTTCTGCTTGTACAGTTCAAGCTGTTTAAGCTGAATCTCGTCCGGGATGTTGTCGTTTTTGTGTGCTTGCAGGCGTTTGTATTCGCCCTCGTCAAAAAACTGTATTTTATGCGTTGCGCTGATAAGGTTGTCCACAAGGCTTAAATTCGCCTCGTTTATAACGGCGGAATACTTGTCGTTGCTTAACGTGTTTTTGTCAAACCTGCGGTCTATCTCGCTCTGTAAACGTGACATAGAGCGGTCGAGTCTGTCAAGCTGGTCAAGAACGGTCTGCGCCATTGAACCGAAACGGTCGCCGCCGCGGTATGCCGCAAGTATCTTTTTCACTTGCGTAAGGTCACGCACGTCATCGGTCAGGACGGGCTTTTCGTCGGAGAGGATGCGCGAGTTGCCGTATAGAAACAGCGCCCCTGAAAACAAGCCTATTATTATGCTCATACCTGCCTTAAAAATTGACGGGTCGTTTGGGTACCAGCCCAGAAGCCCGGGCGAATATGTTACAACGGCGCATACTATTATTATTGAATTAAAAACTATTAATTTTACGATCCGTTTTTTCATTTGCAAGACCTCTGTTTTGCCGCCGCACAATAAGGGAAACACCGCTTGATGAGATACCGAAAGAACAGTGTTTTCCGAGGCTTGCGGCAAGCATATTTTTACATTTTAATTGTACTCTAAAGCGGCTGTTTTGTCAATAAAAAAAGGGACTGCCGCATTAAGAATGACAGTACTTAATGTTTCAGTCCCCTATATTGCTTATATTCCGATAAATGAAAAATTATTTCACAGAATTCTCTACAACAGCCTTGGCTGCTTCAAGCGCTTCTTTTATCTTGCTTGCATCCTTGCCGCCTGCCTGTGCCATATTGGGACGGCCGCCGCCGCCACCGCCGCAGA
>JAGAHK010000260.1 GCA_017627115.1 Bacillota bacterium
ACTTTATATAAAACAGAAAAAACGCGGATATCTTACGTGGCTGTGTCTGTTTGCGCTTCTCGGCGTAGATACGTTGCTAAATCAGCTTACGGGCATTGATGCCATAGGCGCGCTGCTTATCTGTGTCGGCATGGCGCTGATACTCGATTATATCTTCGGCAGGACTTATATGTACACATCACGTTTGCAGGCAGGTATACTGCTTGTTGTTATCGGTATGCTGAAAATGACGGATTGGAGCATTTATATGAATTATCTTATCCCTGCGGCACTTATATGGATAGGCATAGTTTTCTTTGTGAGAGCTTTGAGCAGGTAGTAAAAACAATATAAATAATAATTAAAGGAAGTATAGTTATGGCCGAAATTGGCGAAGTTATTGAAAAAAAGGATAAAAAGGTAGTCGTCAGACTTGAACGCAAGGAAGCCTGTGCAAAGTGCCGCGCCTGCTCGGTCGGCATGAAAAGCACGGAAATGCTGATAACCGCAGAAAACAGCTGCGGAGCGGATCTTGGCGACAAGGTGGAGATAGCGCTTGAAGAGGCGGATTTTATAAAAGCCGTGCTTATAATGTACGGTTTCCCGTTCGTGATGTTCCTGCTTGGACTTTTCGGCGGATATTACGGCTGTCAAAGCGCGAATATCGCAAACGGCGAACTTATAGGCTTTGCGGTGGGGCTTGCGCTTGTGGCGGTCAGCTATGCAATAATAAAAAGTCAGGAAAAACGCTGGCGCAGCAGTAATTATATACCGAAAGCGGTAGCGGTCAGAAACGATATATAAAGGATGCCTCTAAAAATCAGGGTAAAGCCAAACGCAGACAGATTTTTCGAGAACAATGAAAAAGACGAAAGCATAGCAAAAAAGCTATGTTCAGACTGCCAAATAATTTTTAGAGGTACCCTAAAATCAATAAAATATTTACACGGGAAAGAGGTCGGAATATGGAACACAGGAACCCTTTGATCAACACCAACACAGATGAAAAATTTTTGGCTGTGGGCGAGATAATGCTCAGACTCACACCGCCAAACTATGAGAAGATACGTATGGCAAACAGCTTTGAGGTCAGCTACGGCGGCAGCGAGGCGAATATTGCGCTTGCACTTGCAAATTTAGGTGTGGACAGCACCTTTTTCACGGTAGTACCCAACAACAGTATCGGTAAAAGTGCGGTCAGGATGCTGAGAAGCAACGATGTTCACTGTACGCCCGTTATTTTGTCCACACCCGAGGAAACACCGACGCACAGGCTCGGTACATATTACCTTGAAACGGGCTACGGCGTGAGAGCGAGCAAGGTTACATACGACAGAAAACACAGCGCAATAACAGAATACGATTTCTCGAAAGTTGACCTGGAGGCTCTTTTAGGTGAGTTCAATTGGCTGCATTTAAGCGGCATAACACCTGCTTTAAGCGAAAATTGCAGAAAGCTTATTCTCGATTGCCTTAGAATAGCAAAGGAAAAAGGTCTTACAGTCAGCTTTGACGGCAATTTCAGAAGTATGCTCTGGACATGGGAGAAAGCAAGGGAGTTCTGTACCCAATGCCTGCCCTATGTTGATGTGCTTTTGGGCATAGAGCCTTATCACCTCTGGATAGATGAAGACGACCACAGTAAGGGCGATTGGAAAGACAATATACCGCTCCAGCCGACTTACGAGCAGCAGGACGAGGTCTTTAAGGCGTTCGTGGATAAATACCCAAATATCCAGTGTATCGCAAGGCATGTGCGTTATGCCCACAGCGGCAGCGAGAACAGCCTGAAAGCCTATATGTGGTATGACAATCACACATTCGAGAGCAAACTCTTTACATTTAATATCCTTGACAGAGTGGGCGGCGGCGATGCTTTTGCTTCGGGCCTTATTTACGCACTTATGCACAATTATAAGCCGATGGATATGGTCAATTTTGCCGTGGCAAGCAGTGTGCTTAAACACACCATACACGGCGATGCAAATATAACCGACGATGTTAAGGCAATTAAAAACCTTATGAATATGAATTACGATATCAAGAGATAAAAAATATTATAGAAATAACCGCTTCGTTTGGTCAACTTACGAG
>JAGAHK010000261.1 GCA_017627115.1 Bacillota bacterium
AAAAAATGACTGCCGAAGAATATAAACAAATGTCAATAAAAGAATTCAGCAAGGCTGCCGATATATACGAGAGCGACCATGCAGGTGTTTACAATATGTGTAAAAAAGATTATCCCGATATACTTGCAGAACTTGAAAAAGAGCCTTTTACCGACCTGCTGGACTGCGGCTGCGGTACCGCGCCCGTCATATCGCTTTTGCACGAAAAGTATTCGGGCAAGCGTTATACGGGTATTGATATAACACCAAAGATGATAGAAGCAGCAAGAGCCAAAAAATTAAGCGATGTGGAGTTTGTGCTGGGTGACTGCGAAAACCTGCCGTTTGACGAAAACTGTTTTGATGTTGTGATATGTTCGCAAAGTTTTCATCATTATCCCAATCCGCAGGCATTTTTCAACAGCGTTTACAAGGTGCTTCGTCCAAACGGCAGACTTATCCTGCGCGATATGACTGCACCCGACCCGCTTCGCTGGATAATGAACACGATAGAAATGCCGATAATAAATTTAACGGGGCACGGTGATGTAAAGATCTACGGAAAAAAAGATGTGCAAAACTTCTGTGAAAATGCAGGACTGAAAATGGAGATCTTTGAAAGACGCGGCTTTTTAAGACTTCACAGCGTGGCAAGAAAGCCTGTATAATACAAAACATTGTCCTGCCGTCCAATCTTTATTTTTCGGTAAAAAACGATAACGAGGGTGGAGCTTAATGCTACACCCTCTCATAAATTGTGTTCCTGTTTATCGCTTGTATAGTAATGCTTATATGATCAAATCAAACGGCCAATCGAGTATGCCGCCGAAATCAAGCACATCTTTATAGCCCATATCATCGAGTAGCTCTGCCGCTTCCCTGCTGCGTTTGCCGCTGCGGCAATAAACAAGCAGCGTTTTTTGTTTATCCGTCAATTCGCTTTCAGCCCTGTTTTTCAGCTCGTCAAGCGGTATAAGCACGGAATTCTCTATATAGCCCTCATAGAGTTCATCGGGCTCACGTACATCAAGGATATAAACGTCATTTCCGCTGTCCATTATTTTTTTTGCTTCTACTTGTGTTATTTTTCTCATTTTATATCAAGCTCCACGGGACAATGGTCGGAACCGAAAACATCCGTATGTATTTTTGCATCCAAAAGGCGGTCTTTCAGACCCTCGCCCGTTATATAATAGTCGATACGCCAGCCTGCGTTCTTCTCACGCGCACGGAAGCGGTAGCTCCACCAGCTGTAGATCTCCGCCTTATCGGGATAAAAATACCTGAATGTATCAATAAAACCACTGTTTAAAAGCGCAGTCATCTTGCCGCGTTCTTCATCGGTAAAGCCTGCGTTTTTGCGGTTTGTCTTTGGGTTTTTAAGGTCTATCTCGTTATGGGCAACATTAAGGTCGCCGCAGAGAATAACGGGCTTTTTGGCGTTCAATCCGCAAAGATAAGTACGGAAACAATCCTCCCAATCCATACGGTAATCAAGCCGTGTAAGCTCGTTCTGTGCATTAGGCGTGTAACAGGTGACATAGTAGAAATCTTCAAATTCAAGAGTTATCACCCTGCCCTCCTTGTCGTGACGTTCAATGCCTATGCCGTAGGACACACTCAAAGGCTTTATCCTTGTAAATGCGGCAACACCCGAGTAACCTTTCTTTTCGGCATAATTCCAATACTGCTCATAACCCGGGAGGTCAAGGTCTATCTGACCCTCTTGCAATTTAGTCTCCTGCACCGAAAAAATATCGGCATCCACGGAGTTGAAAAATTCCATAAAGTTTTTGCCCACGCAGGCACGCAGGCCGTTTACATTCCATGATACAAATTTCATATCCATTCCTCGCTTTTTCTGAAACAATAATGCTTGCTTTTTTTATTATAACATATAAACAGGGTTTTGTCTAATACTTTAGTTATTATAAAACTATTTGAAAATGTTTGATAGTTTGTTAAATTATTGTTTATGCTCGTTGTCGAGTTGCATTAGTCTTGGCTCCCCTTTAGCGCAGCGATCAGGGGAGCTGGCAGCCGTAGGCTGACTGAGGGGTTTACGAGTGTTGTTGCTTATCGTTGTACAACACTAAAGCTGCTGCAAGTAAACCCCTCC
>JAGAHK010000262.1 GCA_017627115.1 Bacillota bacterium
AGGGCTTAAAAGCTCCGCACCTATGCAGATGCCTTCCACAAGGTTATAAAGCACGGTCGCAAGGCGGCTTTTCTTTGCCTCGTCCTTTGCAAGAGCCCAGGGCTCGGTCTCGTCAACATACTTGTTGCAGCGCTTGAAAAGTGTGAATATCTCCGTTATGGCATCTGCAACGCGCAGCTGTGACATCTTGTCTGTTACTTTGTCTTTTGCGGCTGTTACAACGGCTTTAAGATCGGCATCGACTTCTTCTTCAACACCTGTGTTTTCAACAACACCGCCGAAATATTTGTTGCTCATTGACACGGTACGGTTGACAAGATTGCCCAATACGTTCGCAAGGTCGGAGTTAAGGCGTTCCGCCATAAGCTCCCAGCTTATGATACCGTCATTTTCAAACGGCATTTCGTGGAGTACAAAATATCTTACCGCATCAACGCCGAAAACATCAACAAGCGTGTCGGCATAGAGCACGTTGCCTTTTGACTTGCTCATTTTGCCTTCGCCCTGCAAAAGCCAGGGATGACCGAATACCTGCTTCGGAAGCGGCAGGTCGAGTGCCATAAGTATTATAGGCCAGTAGATCGTATGGAAACGGATTATATCCTTACCGATAAGGTGAAGGTCTGCGGGCCACATTTTATTGAAAAGTTCGCTGTTGTTTCCGTCGCAGTCGTAGCCAATGCCCGTGATATAGTTTGAAAGAGCATCGAGCCATACATAAACAACGTGTTTATCATCAAAATCAACGGGTATGCCCCATTTGAAAGATGTACGCGAAACGCAGAGATCCTGAAGACCCGGAAGAAGAAAATTGTTCATCATCTCGTTCTTGCGCGAAACAGGCTGTATAAACTCGGGGTGAGTGTTTATATGCTCGATAAGTCTGTCGGCATACTTGCTTAAACGAAGAAAATAAGCCTCTTCCTTTGCGGGTGAGACCTCTCTTCCGCAGTCGGGGCATTTTCCGTCAACAAGCTGTGATTCTGTCCAGAATGACTCACAGGGAGTACAGTAAAGACCTTCGTAATGACCCTTGTAAATATCGCCCTGTTCGTAAAGCTTTTTAAATATCTTCTGTATCTGTTTTTCGTGATAATCGTCTGTTGTTCTTATAAATTTGTCGTATGATGTGTTCATAAGGTCCCAAAGACCCTTGATAGTGCCTGCAACACCGTCAACAAACTGTTTTGGCGTTATGCCTGCTTCGGCTGCTTTCTGCTCTATCTTCTGACCGTGTTCGTCTGTGCCTGTTTGGAAGAACACTTCATAACCCTGCATTCTTTTAAAGCGTGCAATGCTGTCTGCAAGCACGATCTCATAGCTGTTTCCTATATGGGGCTTGCCCGAGGTATATGCTATGGCTGTTGTGATGTAATACTTTTCTTTTCCCATTATATCTGCCTTCTTTCAAAGTTTTTTATGTTTTATGTTTTTTATGTTTTTTTATTTGACAGCAGTTCCCGATAAGGAGCTTTCGCTTATGTTTTCCGATGCCGCGGTGTCCGTGGCGGACTCTGTATCTTCTTCTGCCTTTTCATCATCAAAATAACCAAGTTCTCTTAACTTGCCGTCAACTGCGGTACCGAGGGCAAATGCGCCGAAATCACTGAAATATTCATCGTTGTCGAAAAACATTGGCGGTATTATACCTTTTTTTGCGTTTTCAGCTTGTTCGGGTGGTACAGTGTATTCGTCATGTGTGATATTTACATCATTGCACATTGCAAGACGGGTGTTCAGGAATTTTTCGCCGAATTCAGCTTCAAGCGCAGCCTCGGCAGCTTTTATCAAAGCATCGTCGCCTCTGACGGGGCTCATTACAAGGTATTTTGTGTTGCCCTCGTCAAGATAATCTGCCATGCTGCGGTATATGGAAACAAGCTTCTCGGGCTCACCCAGCATACTGTCACTTCCGACAAAGAATATGGATATATCACCGCGCCGCAAATTCATGGCGCGCGTTACTATAACTTCGGGCTGATAGACCATAACTTCGCTGCCGCTTGCGCTGCGTGTAA
>JAGAHK010000263.1 GCA_017627115.1 Bacillota bacterium
CAAGCTGTATAAACGCAGATAATGCAGAGAACGTATCCATTACGGGTCAGGGCACGCTTGACGGTCAGGGTGCTTTCTGGTGGAAGATCTTCCGTGCAAAGGAAAACGAATATCCCCGTCCCAAGATGATAGCGCCTTATGAGTGCAAAAACGTACTTATCCGTGACGTTACGCTTAAAAATTCACCGAGCTGGACAATAAATACCATACTCTGCGACAATGTTACCATTGACAGAGTTACCATAAACAATCCCTCCGATTCACCCAATACGGACGGTATTGACCCCGAGAGCTGTACAAACGTGCATATCTCAAACTGCCATATCGACGTTGGTGACGACTGTATCGCAGTAAAGGCAGGCACGGAGGATACGGCAGACCGCGTTCCCTGCAAGAATGTCACTATCACAAACTGCACTATGGTACACGGTCACGGCGGTGTCGTGCTGGGCAGTGAAATGTCGGGCGGCATTATCAATGTCACAATAAGCAACTGCGTATTTGAGGGCACGGACAGAGGTATCCGCCTTAAATCAAGACGCGGCCGCGGCGGTGTTGTCGAGGATATACGTGTTGATAACGTAATTATGGAAAACGTGCTTTGCCCCTTTATCGCCAACCTCTACTATTTCTGCGGCCCGCGCGGTGATGACAAGTACGTATGGGACAAGAACCCTTACCCCGTTACCGAGGAGACACCTGCGTTCAGACGTCTGCATATGTCAAATATGACCTGTAAGGAAGTCAACGCGGCGGCAGGCTATTTCTACGGTCTTGCCGAACAGTTCGTTGAGGACTGCACATTTGAGAATGTGTATATCTCCCTGGCGGATAATGCCGTACCCGGCAAGCCCGCTATGCTCGCAGGCATTGAGGATATGAAGCAAAAGGGCTTCTTCCTTGCCAATGCAAAGGGCATCAGTTTCAGCAATGTTACGGTAGTCGGCGCAGACGGCCCCGCTTTTGAGGTCATCGACAGCGAGGACATTATCTTCACAAACTGCAAGAACAAGAATAACCGTTCCGGTGCGGAATGTGTTGTTATGAACGAAAATACGGAGAACTGTATAATTAAATAAAAGCAAAAAGAGTGAGTTCCTTTGGAACATCACCCGCGTAATTAAAAAAGCTGCTGCATAACGTGCGGCGGCTTTTTGGCATAAGGGAGTTATTATATGGACAGAGAAAAGATCATTGTACGAACAAGTTATATCGGCATTGCCGTCAATGTGCTGCTTTCGGTATTCAAGGCGGTCGTGGGGCTTATTTCGGGCTCGCTTTCGGTCGTGCTGGATGCGGTGAATAATTTGAGCGATGCTTTTTCATCCGTTGTTACCATAGTCGGCACAAAGCTTGCAGGCAAGGCACCCGACAAAAAACATCCTCTCGGCTACGGCCGTATCGAGTATTTCAGTGCTGCCATAGTTGCGGCTATCATCTTTTACGCAGGCGCGACCTCGCTTACAGAGTCCGTCAAGGAGATATTCAGACCCGAAAAGCCCGATTATTCGGTCGTTACCCTCGTTATAGTGGGCACGGCTGTCGTTGTCAAGGTGCTTCTGGGCAAATATGTTATGAGTATGGGCAAAAAGGCGGACTCGTCCTCTCTTGCTGCTTCGGGCGCAGATGCGCTTTTTGATGCGGTGCTTTCGTTTTCGGTGCTCGTGTGCGCACTTATCTGCAAGTTCACGGGTTTTAAATTGGAGGCGTATGTCGGCATAGTTATCGCACTTTTCATCCTTAAAGCAAGTATCGAGATGCTCTCCGACACCGTCAACGACCTTCTCGGCAGGCGCCTTGATGCGGAGCTTGCCGCCGAGGTCGAAAAGACCGTCTGCGAGGACGAAGCCGTTATGGGCGCATACGACCTTATACTGCACAGCTACGGTCCCGACAGGCTTATCGGTTCGGTACACGTTGAGGTGCCTGCCGATATGACAGCCGCCGCAATAGACGAAATGGAGCGCAGGGTGTACGAAAACGTATATACAAAGCATAATATCGCCCTTGCGGGCATAGGCATATATTCGTTTGACGAAAAGCACAGCGACCTGCGCCAAACCGTGCTTGAAAACGTGCGCAGGCATGACGGCGTATTGCAGATACACGCTTTTTATGCCGATGAAGAGAAGAAAAAAATTCGTTTCGACCTTGTTCTCGATTACGAGCTTGAAAACAGGCACGAACGCTTTAAGGAGATAGAGACCGACCTTAAAAAGCTCATGCCCGATTGGGATATTGAGATAGTACCCGATATAGATGTATAAAACGGAGTGAGGAATCAAATGAAAAAATTTGTTTCGCTGCTGCTTGCGGCGGCTATGCTTTTCGGCACGCTCAATGTGACGGGAGCTTTTGAGACCGAGGAGAACGGACGGGAAACTGTTACGGCAAACGGCGATGTTTCCGAAGAGGGCGAGTATATCCTTGTTTACCGCGACCCTTACGACTATGTAGGCGAAGCGCAAAACGGCATGCGCCTTTATGCCGCACAGCAGGCGGACGGCACGCACAAAGCGGGTATGTCCGATGCGGCAAAGCTGATGTACGACTATGTTACACCGTTTTTTGTCACGTCAAATATAGCGCCTGTCGATATAACTGCCGAAATAGACGGCAGCAAGACCGTTCTTACACTCAATGCTATAACGGTGCCCTGTGATGTCACCGAATTCGGGCTTGACCCGAAAGACACCTCCGCCATATCGGCGGCCTTGCGTGAGTGCCTGCTTGTAAACCAGCTCGACCGCCCCGATCTGCATTGGCTCTCATATGAGTTACAGTCCATGCGCGCGGTAAACGGCAGGGTCAACAGTCTGCTTTTCTTTACCACCCTCTCGGGCGGCCGGGATACGGGCTATTATGAAAACATAACAAAGGAAGAGGCTGAAACCAATGCCGCCCTTGTAGACGAGTGGAAAAAGGGCATTATCGCACAGGCAAAGACATATCCCGACTCGTATTCGATGCAGAAATACATCAACGAGACCCTTTGCAATACCATAACCTACGGTGTTGACGATATAAGCGAAAGCTACTGCGTTGTCGGCGCCGCAAAGGGCAAGGCTGTGTGTGAGGGCTATTCAAAGGCGTTTTGCCTGCTTTTGCGTGAGCTTGGCATTACCTGCGCTATGGTGACGGGCACTTCGCAGAACCAGCCCCACGCATGGAACGGCGTGCTTATGGAGGACGGAAATTGGTATCAGACCGATGTTACGTGGAATGACTCCACGGGCATACATATGCGCTACTTCCTTTCGGGTGAGGAATTTATGCTTCAAAACCACAGCTATGACGCTTATGAGGCAAACCTCGGCATAGATTTTTCAAACACGGCTTATGTTTATGCCGCACCGACCGAAAGCACAACGGTCACGACCGAATTTACGACCGAGACCACGACCGAGACCACGACACAAACCACAACGGTAACGACAACGGAAACCACAACGGAAACCACGACCGAAAC
>JAGAHK010000264.1 GCA_017627115.1 Bacillota bacterium
ACCGAGCTTATAAGTCTGCGCAAGGATATGACCGTAACGCAGGCTTTTGACAAGATACGCAAAACGGGTGTGGACAGCGAGACAATATACACCTGTTATGTTATCGAGGACGACAGGAAGCTTATAGGTGCGCTTTCGGTGCGTACCCTGCTGTTAGCGGACCCAAACGATATAATAGACGGCATAATGGAGCACAATGTCATTTCCGTAAAGACTACAGACGACAGGGAGTTTGTGGCTAACCAGATGAAGAAATACGATTTTGTGGCTATGCCCGTTGTAGATGCGGAAAACAGGCTTGTCGGCATTGTAACCATCGACGATGCTTTTGATGTTATGGAAGACGAGACAGAAGAGGACTTCGCTATCATGGCAGGTATCCAGCCAAGCGACAGCGAGGACACCTACCTTGAAACGCCCGTTTACATCCACGCAAAAAACCGTATAATGTGGCTGCTTTTCCTTATGCTTTCCGCCACCGTAACGGGGCTTATAATCACAGGCTATCAGGACAAACTGCTTGCCATACCGATACTGACATCCTTTATACCGATGCTTATGGATACGGGCGGCAACTGCGGTTCGCAGAGCTCGACTGTTGTTATCCGCGGTCTTGCGCTTGACGAACTGGAATTCAAGGACTTATTCAGGGTAATGTTCAAGGAGTTTAAAATAAGCCTGCTTGTGGGCTTTATACTTGCGGTGATAAATACCATACGCATTTACCTTATGTACCACAAAACACTTTCAAACGCTTTCGGCATTTCCCTTGCGGTAGGCGTTACGCTTATGATAACGGTGCTTGTATCGAAGCTTGTGGGCTGCATACTGCCTATGCTTGCATCCAAGCTGAAACTTGACCCCGCGATAATGGCAACACCGCTTATCACCACCATAGTGGATGCCTGCTCGATACTTATTTTCTTTAACGTGGCAACATTGATACTTCATATTTAAAAATAAAACGCGGTATTACAGATTTTCTGTATGCCGCGTTTTAACTTTTTTCATCCATTCCCGACCATTTGTATCCTGCCCGAATCCATATCTATAATAACAACTGCGGAATGTGGATGATTCCAATTGAAATTATCATATAATACATATGCTTTTGTATTGGGTCCACAGTTATTCCAGAATTCTTTTTCTAAATTTACAGTTAAAGTTTCGCCCTCTTTCAAATCAAGCTTACCCGAAACTATCTCGCCTAAATATCCGCTGTCCACCTTAAAAATATATGCAGCCTGCGGCTCGAATTCATTTTTGTACTTTTCGGCAGCCTGCGGAGTTGTTTTGAAGCTGACACTGTAATATCCGCTCCCTTGCATTAAACTTGGCATATACGCAAACAGGTAATCACTTTTCACATCTTCCGTAAAATCCGGGAACCATTCGGGTTCTTTAATATTCCCATAAACCGAAAGATAAGCCTTTTGGAAGGGATATTTCCAGACCACGCCCGACGGCAGCATCATCGGAAAAAGCAAAAAAAGAGAAAAATATAAAGTAGGTAATGCCGACAAAACAGCAGCTGCTATAAAAAACGCCTCGGAACTGTGCTTTTTAGCTTTTGTGTGCATGATCGCGCCCGAAATAAAACCCACCCATGCAATAACGGCAAACCCGATCGCATTTGTAAGCACAAAACATATTACACCAATGACCGCTGCAAATATACAGATCTTTTTCATTTTAATTCTCCTTTCATGATCCGTGCAACAAGAAAGTTTTCTGTCAGTCCGAGTATCTCGGTCCCGTTGTTCCGAAGTTTTTTTATTTCTTCGATATGTCTTTTGGTTATGATCTCCCCTGCAAGAACAAGCGGTATATCGGGCGGAAAAGGTGTTATAAAATCCGCGGAGATTCTGCCGACAGCCTTTTCAAGCGGTACTTTCTCCTTATCGGCATAAAACATCTGCCTCTGCACCACCCTGTCCGAAAAACCTTCGGGCAATAGTATTTTTTCTTCCGTTTTGCTCTTTTCAAGCGTTTTATCCGTTTCGATAAGCGCATCCGCAAATTTATCGAGCATATCCGGATCGTCGGCAGGCGAAGTCATTGCTATAAAATGCCGCACAGCACACATTTCAAGCTCAAAACCGTATTTTCCCTTTAAAATGCCCGTTATTTTTTCTGTGCTTTCGCTGCTGTTGTTCACAAAAGTAAATTTGGATATATCATAGTCACAGCCGTTTATGATGTTTTCGGCAGGAACAAGTTTTTCAAGCCCTTTCAGCCGTGCTTTTATTTCTTTCAGCCGTTTTGTATAAGCCGCGAATATGTCGTTTTCCTCGTAATATGCACGGACATAGTCCGTAAGCCCCATAAAAATATAGGACGGGCTTGTGGTAGTGACCATTGAAAACGCCTGTCTTATACGTTCAATATCGACCCTTTTTGTATTCACATTCAAAACCGCGCACTGGTTTGGCAGCGGCAGCGTTTTGTGCCAACTTTCTATGCTTATATCCGCGCCCTGTCTTATTGCATTTTCGGGAAAATTCGGGTCAAACGGAAAATGTGCGCCGTGAGTTTCATCCACGATAAGTATTTTATTGTATTTATGTACAATATCCGCTATTCTGCGAACATCGGCGCAAAAGCCCTCATAAGTCGGGCTGACGATAAAAACTGCCTTTATTTCGGGATAGCTTAAAAGAGCCTTTTCGATAATATCGGCAGTCACGGGCAGTGCAAAACCAAAAGACGAAACGGGAGTGTCGGCATATACAGCCCCCGCGCCGCTCAATATAAGCGCATTTTGCAGGCTTTTGTGTGCATTGCGTACCGCAAGCAGGGTATCGCCCTCCTTGCAGGTACCCAAAACCGCCGCAAGTATGCCGCTTGAACCGCCGTTTACACAGATAATGCTTTCATCCGCACCGTAGAGCTGCGCAAGTTTTCGCTGTGCCTGCATGATAGCGCCTTTGGGTGCGTGAAGATTATCACTGCCCTCTATCTCTGTGATGTCGAGCGATAAAAGGTCGGGCGGCAAAAAAGCCGCCCTGCGCTTATGCCCCGGCATATGCAGGGGATATTTGTTTGTGAGTTCCGTAATTTTTTTAAAAAGCGGTGCGTCCATTTTATCTCCCGTCAGAACAGTTTTGAAAACTTCTTCAAGCCTTCAAGTTTGCCTTTTGCTTCTTTGTATATCTCCATCGCCTTTAACAGGTCGATATCCTTTATCTTCACATCTTCGGGCGCATTCACATCCTGCGGTTCGCTCGTGCGTATGCCCGCCTTGAAACTGCCGCTTAAAGATGCCTTGTATTCAAGCCCCTCTATAAGTATGCTGTCGGCTGTGATGTCAACTCCGCCGTCCTTGCTCTGCGACTTGCCGTTGAAAGTGATGCCCACGGACTCTTTGCCGTTGCCCAGATTTACGGAGGCATTAAGAGAGCCGTTTGCATCAAGCTGCGAGGAAGAACTTATCCTCATCATATCGCTGCCGTTTGACATTTCTATGCTGCGCTGACCGAAGGTTTCGCCGCCGTCCGACTTTCCTGCCGTATCCTCATACACAAAGTCGATCTTGTTGTCTTTTCTTTCGCCGTGACCTTTTAAAGTAAGCTTGTTGAGCCTGTTGTCGTAATCGCCGTTAAGGTCGAGCGTTCTGTCATCAATAACAAGCGATGTATCAAAGGTTATGCCGTCTTTGACAGGAGTTATATTGATGATGATATCTCTCGCTTCGCTTTCCTCCGCCTTTTTGATATTGTCGTCAAATTCCTTGTCAAGCTGCGCCTTTGCGCTTTCAATATCTCCCAATTCTTCTTTTATCTTGTCGGTCGCTGCATACACAAAGTCCAGATTTCCGTCTTTTGCCGCCGTATATTCGGCACAGCTGCGCAGATTTTTCAAAAACGAGATATATGCGCTTTTTGCCTTTTCCCCGGGTACCGTGACCTTATAGCTGTCATATGAATTCCCGTCTGCTGCGGTGACTTTTCCGTTTTTCTCGCATTTCACCGAAGGGAGTGCGGCAAATACCTCCGCCATGGCAAGTTCTTTTGACTTATCGGCAAACTTTTTGCTTGAATATACCATATTTGAAAACGCAAACGGCGCAAGCGAAAAATCCTGTTTATCCTCGAAATATGCGCCGATAACGGGCAAAGTCTTTACCTGTGAAACAACATTTTTGTTTTCAAGCGTAAAGCTTTCGTTAAAGAATGTCGGCATATACACGGTGCTGCGTTCCTCGTCGATATAAGTCTGAAAAGCCGCAAGCGTGATACCGCTGTAATCTATCGAGTTATTGCCGGACATTTTCTTTTGGTCTGCCGACACAACGGCATTGAAGCTGAGACCCAAACCGTTAAGTTTATCGTAGATATTGTTCTGATCGAGCTGCAAAGAACCCTGGGCATCATATTCGCCTTTAAGCAGAGCATCAAGGGTGTTTTCATCCGTTATCCCGCTTAAAACGGTTTCGCGCGAAACATAATCACGATAATTGAGTTCGACCTCGCGTTTGAGCCTTGTTTCCGGGCGGAACATAAAGAAAGCCGCCGCCGTGAGAGCAACACAGACCACAAACAGAACCGCCGCTATGATCGGCATTTTCGACTTTTTCTCTTTTTTGCCCGGTATGACAAAAGCCTCGTCATTCTGCGGGATATTGGTATTTTCATCCATAATTTTATTTCCTTTCATAGTTTTAAAAAAGGGCTGTTACGTTATACACGTTTCAGCCCTTGGATTAATGTATACTTCTGTTATTCAAACATTATTCAGCATCGCACAATACGGCTGCAAAACGGCGGAAAGCCTGCTTTTTGCCCGAGAGTCAAAGGCTCTCTTTTATGCCTGTAAAAGATGTACTGCGAAATCGCCGATCTGCTCTTTTAAGTAGATGGAAGTAACCTTGTCGTTCTTAACAACAGCTGTTTCGTGGTCAAACTCAACACCTGTAGCTTCAAGATAGTTGATAGCTCTGTCAAGATATCTTGTCTTGATGCAGATATGGCCGTTCTTGCCAAGGAACATCTGCTTTCTTACCTCGATACCGGGGCCTGCGAATACAGCGGAGTTGCCGTTCTTGATCGGGAAGTTGAACATCTTGCTGAACTTCTCTGCAATTGCAAGAGCAGCTTCTTCGTTCTCTGTGTTGATGCCAACATGAGCAAACTCAAAACCGAGCATAGAAGCAACAGCTTCCTTACAAAGCTCTGTGATCTTGTCAAATTCGCCTGCATCGATAAGAGCGCCCTTTACCATCCAGCTGCCGCCGCAGCAGATGATCTTGTTGTATGCAAGATAATCGTTAAGGTTGTTTGCATTGATACCGCCTGTAGGCATAAACTTAAGTGATGTGTAAGCAGCAGCCATAGACTTGATCATGTTAAGACCGCCTGCAGCTTCTGCGGGGAAGAACTTAACAACTTCAAGACCGAGCTTAACAGCATGGTTAAGGTCGCTGGGGTTGCAGGTACCAGGTGTGATAAGATAACCCTTTTCGTTGCAGTATTCAACGATCTCGGGGTCGAGACCCGGGCTTACAAGGAACTTGGAACCTGCTGCGATAGCCTTGTCAGCCTGCTCCTTTGTAAGAACTGTACCTGCACCTACAATAAGTTCGGGTACTTCCTGAGCCATTCTTCTGATAGATTCCTCGGCAGCTGCTGTACGGAATGTAACCTCTGCACAGGGGAT